>NZ_CP011120.1:1767500-2067500 GCF_001628715.1 Acetobacter oryzifermentans
CAAGGATGACATTTAACAGATGCGCATTCTCTTCCCTTACATCGCACAGCCGCACCAAACCTTGCATTCTTTGCCGATTGCAATGGAAATTGCGAGCCGTCACCCCGAGGCTGAAGTGCATCTTGCCTGCACCACACAATCGCATCTGGATTATGTGCGCTCACTGGCCGCATATTATCCAGAATCGAAAGTACAGTTCAGCCTTCTACACCTTCCTCAGTTTCTTCGGCGCCAAACTGAACGCTACGGGCAGACCGCTTTTTTTCGTCTGGCGAGCCTATTTTTTAACAAGAATTATTTCTCTTCGTTTCAGGGGATTGTTGTTCCCGAGCGCACTTCACTCTATCTGCGCAAGCTAGGGGTAAATAAGCCAAGGCTGATATGGACACGCCACGGTGCCGGAGATCGGGCTATTGGTTTTGCGCGTGACGTAAAGAAATTCGACTACGTGCTGATGGCTGGACACAAAATAGAAGAGCGGCTTTTAGCTCAAGGTGCCATCCGTCCTGGCTGTTATCATACTGGCGTTTATGCCAAATTCGATATGGTTCATCGGATGCGCCATCGGACATTACGTCTATTTAACAATAATCGCCCGACTGTCCTTTATAATCCACATTTTAATACGCGCCTCTCATCCTGGCCTAAAATGGGCCTGAATGTGCTGACACATTTTGCTAACCAAGACCGTTATAATCTTATCTTTGCGCCCCATTATCGGCTGTTTGACAACAAAAAAGCCGAAGCATTGCAGTTAGAACGTGCATTTGGGCATTATCCGCACATGCTGGTGGATACCGGTAGTGCCCGCAGCATTGATATGACGTACACATCCACCGCAGATATGTATCTGGGCGATGTGAGTTCGCAAGTTGCCGAATTTCTGGTAAAGCCGCGCGCTTGTATGTTTCTGAATGCGCACAATGTTGATTGGGAGGGGGATGAAAATTACCGCTTCTGGTCTTTGGGATCTGTGCTGAATACTATTGACAGTCTAGGAGAAGACATTGAACAAGCCTTTTCGTCGCACAATGCTTTCGTAAATCTGCAAAAAGATTATATACGCGACACGTTCGACCTTGTTGGGGACGAACCGACTGCGCCGGTAGGGGCCGACGCAATTGTTGATTTTCTTCGAATGGCCAGCTGATGAATAGTATGAACCCTGCTTCTGCAATCTCTTTAAATGAAACCCTCCAACCGGTTTCTACCGCATCTGGTCAGCCACGCCGGTACGGGGATTTTGCAACATTTCCTGAAGCGTTGGACTATGCAGCTCAAGGCGAAGCCGGGTTTAACATTTATTCCGGCAAAGGCGTACTTCTAGAAGCCCTACCCTATAAAGTATTGCGTCAGCAGGCTGTTGATACAGCTTTGCGCCTTTTGGGCATGGGCCTACAACCGGGAGACCGTGTTGCCATTGTGGCGGAAAGCGATGGTGATTTTGCCCGCATCTTCTTTGGCTGTCAGTATGCTGGTTTGGTTGCGGCCCCTCTTCCCCTCCCAGTCGCTTTTGGCGGCAAAGAAGCCTATCTGAAAACTCTTCGGGGTATGATTACTAGCGCACAAGCCAGCGCCGTGATTATTCCGCAGATTATCGAAGGCTGGACGGACGAAATTGTAACGGGCTTGGGCCTTGTTTTTGCTGGGCCACCTGCTGAGCTTATGGCACGCCCTGTGTCAGATATGCCGCTGCCGGATATTCAACCAGAAAACCTTTCATATCTTCAGTTTTCTTCCGGCAGCACACGCTTCCCCATGGGGGTTTGCGTAAGCCACCGTTCCGGCATGGCGAATGTTTCCTCGATTGCACGCAATGGATTGCAGGTTAAGGAAACAGGGGATCGCTGCGTTTCGTGGCTTCCTCTCTATCATGATATGGGTCTGGTTGGTTTCTTCCTGACACCCATGACGTGCCAGTTGAGCGTGGACCTGCTGCCGACGCGCGAATTCGCACGCAGACCGCATGTATGGCTGGATCTGATCAGCCGTAACCGTGGCACCATCGCCTACAGCCCCTCTTTTGGGTATGAACTTTGCGCCCGGCGCCCGGCATCCGAAGGGCTGGATCTCTCTTGCTGGCGGGTTGCAGGCATTGGTGGCGATATGATCCGCGCGCATATTCTGGATGAATTCGCTACGCGCTTTGCCCCTGCTGGCTTTAGCCCAAAAGCATTTGTAGCTAGCTATGGTATGGCAGAAGCTACGCTCGCCATCAGCTTTGCGCCGCTTGATACAGGCATAGAAACCGATACGGTTGACCTTCCTGCGCTGGAAAGCACAGGAATTGCGCGCCCACCCGCCAGTGCAGACACACCAAGCCGCACCTTTGTGATTTGCGGGAAAGTTCTGCCTGGACATGAACTGGAAGTTCGGAATAGCTATGGCCGGGTGCTGAGCGACAGAGAAGTTGGCACTATTTATGTACGTGGCCCCAGCCTGATGAGCGGTTACTTCCGTATGCCGGAAGAAAGCAGCAAAACGCTGGACGCAGACAACTGGCTGAACACTGGTGATCTGGGCTACATGCTCAATGGGCAGATAGTTGTCACTGGCCGCGCCAAAGACTTGATTATTATTAATGGCCGCAACATCTGGCCACAGGATCTGGAATGGTCTGCCGAAACGCATATTCCTGTCCTTCGCAGCCGAGATGTGGCTGTTTTCTCTCTGGAAAAGGGTGACCATGAGGAAATCGTGGCTCTTATTCAGTGCCGCGCTTCTGCCTCAGACACGCGTGAGAAACTGAGAGCCGAAGCCGCCAGCTTGTTCCGCCGCCTCCATGGGGTAGAAGTTTCTGTTGTATTGGTGCCACCACATGCGCTGCCGCAGACATCTTCGGGCAAACTTACACGCGCCAAAGCCCGTACCATGTATCTAAGCGGCGCGTTTGAGCAGCAGTCTGAAGTCGCCTGACCGGCCTACAGGATTTTATAGCCCGTTTATGATGAGAAAGGCTGGTCAAACTGGCCTTTTTCACCCATAAGGCGGCACTGCGAGCACAAGCTCGGCATAAAACAAACGCCCTTAAGGGATGAAGGATCCGACATGAGCGAAACCGTTGAAAGCGTTTCCGCGCTGATCATTCAAAAGCTCCTCGCCAACCCGAAGGTTCCGCGTGACATTGATGGTAACTGCAAGATCATGGAAGATCTTGCGTTTGATTCTTTGGCCGTCATGAACTTCGTTATGGAAGTTGAAGATAGCTTGGATGTTTCCATCCCGCTCGACAAACTTGCCGATATCCGGACGATTAATGACCTTGCCGCATGCATTGTCGCTCTGAAAAACAAAGGGTGAGCGTGGATGACATCACTATTTTCCAAATTTGAAGGTACGGCAGGCGCGCTGGGTTCTGTAGTCGCCGTAGGTGGCCGCAACCCTTTTGCTGTTGTTATTGAAAAACCTGTATCTTCAACTGTTGGAATTATTGAAGGTCGGGAAACGCTTCTTTTCGGTACCAATAATTATTTAGGCCTGAGCCAATCCAAAAATGCCATTCGGGCCGCCCAACAAGCTGCTGCGACTTGCGGCGTTGGCACCACGGGCTCGCGCATTGCAAATGGCACGCAGTCTCTCCACCGGCAGCTTGAAAAAGATATTGCCGCGTTTTTTGGCCGCCGTGATGCCATGGTTTTTTCTACGGGTTATCAGGCTAACTTAGGCATTATTTCCACGCTTGCAGGCAAAGACGACCATCTGTTTCTGGACGCTGATAGCCATGCCAGCATTTATGATGGTAGCCGCCTGAGTGCTGCAGAAGTTATTCGTTTCCGCCATAATGACCCGGATAATCTTTATAAACGCCTGAAACGCATGGATGGCACCCCCGGTGCCAAGCTGATTGTGGTTGAAGGCATTTATTCCATGACAGGCAATGTGGCCCCGATTGCAGAATTTGTAGCCGTTAAAAAAGAAACTGGTGCATATCTTCTGGTAGATGAAGCCCATTCCTTTGGGGTATTGGGTGAAAACGGACGCGGTGCGGCTGAAGCCGACGGTGTGGAAGCTGATGTAGACTTTATTGTCGGCACATTTTCAAAAAGCCTCGGCACTGTTGGGGGTTACTGCGTATCCGATCATCCTGAGCTGGAATTTGTACGCCTGAATTGCCGCCCATATATGTTTACGGCATCTCTTCCACCAGAGGTTATTGCTGCAACAACGGCAGCCTTGAGCGATATGCAGGCTCATCCAGAACTGCGTAAACAGCTTATGGCCAATGCTCAGCAACTCCATGCTGGTTTTGTAGATATCGGGCTAAATGCGAGTAAACAGGCTACCCCTGTTATTGCAGTTACGCTGGAAACTGCTGAAGAAGCTATTCCCATGTGGAACAGGCTTCTGGAACTTGGTGTTTACGTCAACCTTAGCCTTCCCCCGGCAACGCCAGATTCACGCCCCTTGCTGCGTTGTTCCGTAATGGCCACTCATACGCCAGAGCAGATTGCTCAGGCCATTGCCATATTCCGGCAGGCTGCCGCAGAAGTTGGCGTAACACCAGCACCCACAGCAGCCTAAAACCCCTATTTACGTTTAAATGCCCCTTGCCGCCACAACCGCCAAACAATTGGCGGCGCTGCCAGTAAGGGGTGTTTTTCTGCAAATGAAGAAAGCGGCACTTCTATCCCGCTATGGCGTTGAACTTTCCATACCGCGTAACGTGCCCCACCTGTAAATGTATAAGCTGCCTTAAGTAAGCGCAGAATATTTAAAGGCCGACCGCAAGACGCACGTAATGTCCATTTTTGAATGGCATGTTGCTTTTGTTCCTGTGGGATTTGCGGCGTTACAATCTGATCTTGAGACTTATACGGAATACCCAGCACTTGCCAACACGGCAGTAAAAGCTGCGCATAACGCTGCATATAAGCATCTACAATGCTTTGCCCGCGGCCCGCTTTTTCAACCCGCAATTCAACACGATAAGTATTGCGGTACAAGGTATTCCAATAATCCAGAACGCCGCCTGAAGCCGGGCCAAGTTGTGCGGCCCACCATGCCGCAGTCAATACCGCCCGCATAACACAAGCGTGCAATGCTTCTTGGGCTTCGTTATCCCGCCACCATACCAACCGAACAGGCTGAGAAAAGCGCGCCCAAACAGTGGTATCCAATGTTTGGGTGCGCGTTAGGGAACGAAACTGCGCGAGAGACAAAATAGCAACTTTGGCCCTTAGCAGATGCTCCCCTACCCTGTATTCATGATATTCCACGTTAGGGGGCAAAGTGGCATTTGCCAGACAGGAAAGCCACGCTCTGGGCCAGTCCATCTGCTTTTCTACGATAATATAAAAATCCAGCAGGGTATCATCTTGAATCCCACCCCGTAGACCAGACCCATAAAACAAGACCCCTAATGGTTGCGCTGTGCCCAAAAGATTACGCACAAATTCCGTCACCAAAGGGGATACAGGCGTATGCAGTTCTTGCTCTGTAAGGGTGAAAATTTCTTTCTGCCCCGACCGAATACCCTTCATGAACTGCTTTTCCACCAGAATGCTTTAAACATGCACAAAAGAAACCACGGGCCCCGCAGAAACAGTCAGTTTGCCATCTTCCCCAGGCGGCAAAACCTCACCATCCAGAATAAAGGATTGATCCGTACGCAACACCAATTCGGTTGCCGAACCACTATGATAAGCTGCATCTTGCCGTAACCATTGCGGCGCTTTCCCCCGCAACAAATTCCAGACTGCACGCCCTAAATGAGGGGGAAAAGCCGCAACATCCAGATAACTAATACCTCGGTCTGCTTCTGTCAGATTCTGCCAGAATGGCCAGATACCGTGGGGCAGCCGATGCAAAGCGGTGCATAAAAACAGAAAATGATTCTGCTCAGGCAATACCTCACCATCCCGCTCTACTGTAACTTTTGTACCTTCCAGCCATCCTCGCCTATGCTTCGGGCTTAGCAACTGCCAAGCCGTTACAAACAATGTCGCCATAACCGCAGCATCATGCGAATAATTTTTCAGGATTTTGGGGTCATGCGCGATTTCAATCCCACGCCCAAAAGCACCCAAACCACCAAAAAAGCCTAGAGAAGCCCCTTCTTTCTGCCCGTTACGCATTACCACCAAAGGCTGCCTGCGCCGCACATCGGAAAGAAGGCGTCCGGATGCCAGACGGGCCTGCAAAATCTGTAATGCCTCAACCCCACGCTTACCAAAACCAACATCTGTGGCAATCAGGTTAGTATTGCCAGAGGGCAACACAACAATACTTGGCCACTGCTCTGGCGGGCAGGATGAGGTATAAAGTGCGCTCAGAACATTCCCAACTGTGCCGTCTCCCCCATCCACAACCAGACAGCTTATTTTTTGCTGTAAGAGGGCATAAACCTGCTGCCTTAATGCAGCATGCGTTCTAGGGGAGCAGAACAAAGGCCCCAACATTTTGCCCGCCAGCGCCAGATACTTGGGATCTGCCTTCAAATTCCGACGGCTACGAGGATTGTAAATCAGGGCAAAACGATCGGACATTCAGCACTCTTGCTATAAACAAACAAAAACGCCAGCGCCTTTTGCCCCGGCTACGGGCGATGGTATAAAGGCTGTTATGGCTCTTGTCACATGCCGTGGGGCCATACACCGTCACCGGAGATGTGTTTTTCTTGTCCTGCGTTCATATCGCCCATCTGTCTGACCCACATCTGCCACTTGTCGGCTTGCCTTCTTTTAAGGAAATCTGCTTCAAGCGCATCCTCAGTTTGTTGTCTTGGCAACTGCGGCGCAGGCACCTGCATAAATTACCGGCTTTGCAGTCAATCATGCGGGATATCCGCCACTTTCACCCAGATATGGTTGCCCTAACGGGGGATCTGACCAATCTGGGTTTGCTCAAAGAATTTCAGCACGCACGGCAGTGGCTTTTACAGCAAGATTTGCCCCCTACACTGCTTATTCCCGGCAATCATGATGCGCTGATAAAAGAGAATAGCGCTACCAAACAGGCTCTCTGGGCCGAATGGCTACATAGTAGCACGCAGTCTGAACCGGCAGCCCCTTCATTGCTGGTAAAAGATCATATTGTCCTTATTGGGGTCAACACGGCCGTTCCCACCTTACCCTTTTTGGCGTCTGGCAAGGCCGGGCAAACCCAGCTTGTGCTTTTGGCGGATCTGTTGCGCCGCACCCGCGTTATGGGATTATGCCGGATTGTGCTACTCCATCACCCTCCGGCGCAAGGCATTGTCAGCCGCCGCAAAGGGCTGGATGATTTCCTAGCGTTTCAAGACGTATTGCGTGCAGAAGGTGCTGAACTTGTGCTTTACGGGCATTCTCATCGTGCGCAAATCACCACTCTTCCGGGCACAGATATTCTGGCTGTCAGCAGCACCTCTGCGTCCCACATTGCGGATGAACCGGAAAAAAGTGCGGGGTGGAATGCTATTTCCGTGCACAAACAGCCCGATATCTGGCAAATCACCATTCAGCACCGCAGCTTAATGCCAGATGGAAGCTTGCAAGATAGCCAAATGAGGCGTGTGTGCAGTGCGCATCGCCTTTTGCCCGCAACCTCGCTATGACAACCCGCATGCTCAATGTGCCTTTCCTGCGCCGGATTGTAGCTTTGCTTCGCCCCGGCACATTAGACCGCTACCTGATTGCTCAGGTTATGCCGCCTTTTTTGGTGGCGCTGTCTGTTGTGATGATTGCCCTGATACTTGAACGCCTTTTGGTGCTGTTCAATCTGCTGGCAGCGGGCAACAACCATATTGGCATATTTATTGGTCTGCTGGCGGCCTTGCTGCCCCATTACCTTGGCTTGGCTATTCCGGCCGCACTTTGCGTAGCGGTGTTTACCGTGATCCGCCGCATGAGCCAGAATGAAGAAATTGATGCCATCAACAGCAGTGGCCTTTCACTACTGCGGATTACGCGCCCCTATATCCAACTGGGCATTATCTTGGGTATTCTTTCCTTTCTGCTTTATGGCTTTATCCAGCCTCATGCACGGTATGATTTCCGTTCAACCTTTTACATTGCCAGCCACACAGGCTGGGCGCCACGTTTGCAGCCTCGCATGTTTGCCAGCCCTTCATCTCAACTGACCATTGTTGCGGATAAGGTCTCCCAAAGCGGCTCTGATCTGGAAAATGTTTTTATCCGCGATCTTTCTGAGCAGCAGGAACGCGATATTACGGCGCGCAACGGGCATATCCGCATCGGTTTGGATGGTGAAACTGTTGAGATTGATCTTACCCATGGCGTGATTGTCACGGATAAAGGGGATGGCGTGCCCAGTCTGGTCACGTTTGATCATTCTACGCGCTACCTTACACATGCCTCGCACGTCTCTCCTTTCCGCACGCGCGGCGAGGATGAACGAGAGCTGACATCCCCAGAACTGGTTGGCCGCCTCATTCGGCATGACCCTTCCATTTCCCGCCCTCATATGCGTTCTGAAGTGCATTTTCGTATGGCGCGCAGCCTTACTGTGCCTTTTATTCCCCTATTGGCGGCCTCTCTGGCTCTTATGCGCAAGCGCCAACGCAACAATGCCGGTCTGCCTCTGGCCTTTATTATTATGGTTGGGTTTGACCACATCATCCAGTTTGGCCACAGCATGGTGGCTACAAAAAAGGCATCGCTCCTGCTGATCTGGGGGCCTTCGTTGGTCTTTATTGTAGGCTGTACGTTGCTGCTACTTTATAAATCAGGCACCTTTCAGGTGTTAAAAGTCTGGCGTTCCCGCTCATCTGCCCAAAAAGCCTTGCCATGAGCCAATCTTCAAGCATGCCCCGCCACGTTCTTCTCCGCTATCTTTCCATGGCGTTGCTTACGCGCGTGATTTTTTGTGGCGCCGTTCTCGTCGGGCTTCTTGAAATTCTGGCCCTGCTTGAACAAACCACTCCTATTTTACAACGGCACTTAGGCGTACAGGGCATTCTCAGCTTTGCGGCCATGCGTGCACCATTTCTGCTGGCAGGCGCACTTCCATTAAGTGTGTTGATTGGCGCGCTGCTGATGCTCACCCAAATGACATTGGCCAGCGAAATTGCCATCCTGCGAGCTTGTGGCCTTTCTACTTTTGGCCTGTATAAATACCTTATCCCCGCCACTCTGGTAATCGGCTTTGCAGGCGTTGTGCTGGATGATCAGGTTACGCCCCGGTCTGAGCAGGCATTGGCCGCATGGTGGAACCGTACAGACCCACATCCAGAAAATGGGCACGCCTTCTGGTTTCATGATGGCAACCGTATTGCCCATATTGGCTATACATCGGATGGCGGCAATATGCTGGCCAAGGTGGATATCTATATCCGTGATGCCAACGGACGGTTACAACAGATTCTCCACGCCAAATCTGCTGATTACACACATACGCGCGGCTGGCTGCTGCACAATGTTGATAGCATTACCGTGGAAGGCGAAAAAACCACGCGCCTGCCTTCTGTTCAGAACATGAGTTGGGACACAAGCCTGCACCCGTGGGAGTTTATCCGCCTGTCTGCCGAAAATCCGCCGCTTTCTTCCACCACCATTCTGGGCATGCTACAAGGGCACCTACCATCCCATACCAGCCCCGGTTTTCTGGAAGCTGGGCTACTTGAACGCTTCTTGCGTCCGGCCTCCTTACTTGTTCTTTTGTTGATTGCGCTGCCCACAATCTATATCCCTCCACGGACAGGAACGCGCAGTTGGGTACCAGTATGGTGCTTGGGCTGCGGGCTGTTGTTTATTATTGTGCAGGGTATGCTACGCGCAATGGGGAATGCGGGCTTGCTACCGCCAGCAATTGCTACCATACCCGCACTGATTATTTTCACACTGGGAGCCATTACTGTGCTCCTGAGGAATGAAACACGATGAGCGGAACGCTAAATAACTCGTCGCTTAAAACCGGACGCAGCTTTGATCTGGGGAAAATGAACCTCAGGCAGCTTTGGGTGGCATATCTTACCTACCCAACCATCCTGCTCTATTTTGCGCTGGTTATTGCTTCTGCTGCGCTGGCTGCGTATTTTTTTGCAGGTTGGTGGCCAACGCTGGTTTCTATGGTCGCCGTTGTTGTTGTGTATCCAGTGGTATGGTACCTACTGCACCGCTACGTGCTACATGGGCGTATCCTGTATAAAATGAAGTGGACGGCCGCTCTGTGGAAGCGCATCCATTTTGACCATCATCAGGACCCGCATCTGCTGGATGTTCTGTTTGGCGCACCTGCTACAACACTGCCGACCATTGGGGCTGTCACCATTCCTATTGGGTACCTTATTGGCGGGATTGGCGCTGCAGCCACGGCATTTGGCACAGGCGTTGCCATTACCTGCATTTACGAATTCTTCCACTGCATCCAGCACCTTAACTACAAGCCACGCGCAAGTTGGATCCAGCGCATGAAAGCGCGCCATGTGCTGCACCATTTCCATGATGAGGATGGCAACTTCGGCATTACCAGCTTTGTGGTGGATCGGATGTTTGGCTCATATTATCTAGATGCTAAAGCCCGCTCCCGCAGCCCCACGGTTTTTAATCTGGGTTACGATGTTAAGGAAGCCCAACAGTATCCGTGGGTCATGGAGTTGACGGGCGCTCCCCCGCGTGATCGCCCCGATGGTGCACGCCCTGCGGAGAACAGGAAAGCGGCATGACCGCTTCCTCTCAAAGCATAACAGCTTTTATTCTGGCAGGTTCTCGCCCCGGCAAGCCAGACCCGGTTGCATTGGCCGGGGGCGTTTCTCACAAAGCACTCCTGCCTATTGGTGGGGTGCCTATGCTCTTGAGGGTAATTGATGCGCTGCAGCAGGTGCCTCAAATCACCCGCATTGCTGTTTGTATTGAAAACCCACAGATTATTGCGTCTATCTTACCCGCAGGAATAGATGTTATTCCGGCGCGGCCTGAAGGCCCAAGTGCCAGCGTATTGGCTGGCCTTGCGCGCTATGGCACGCCTTTGCTGGTAACCACGGCAGATAATGCCCTACTCCAGCCAAGCTGGGTGCAAGAACTGCTGAGCGAGAGCCATACGCAAGCTGACCTTGCCGTTGCTGTTGCAACAGAAGCAACCGTAAAGCGGGATGTACCCAACACGCAGCGTACCTATATTCGGCTTGCTGATCTGTCTTTTTCTGGCTGTAACCTATTTTTATTCCGCACATCTGTTTCTGCCCGCGTGGCAGACCTGTGGCAGCATGTAGAAAAAAACCGCAAGCATCCTTTACGGATTGCTTGGCTTTTAGGGCTGAGCATTCTGCTGCGCGCCCTCTGTGGCAAGCTGACACGGCGCGCGCTTTACCGGCGCATCTATCATCTCACCAGTGCAAAAGCAGAACTTGTTCCACTTTCTGATGGCCGCGCTGCTGTAGATGTAGATAAACCTGCCGATGTTGTGCTGGCGGAAGAGCTTGCCTCTACTCTTCCAACGTGTTCCGTTACAAAAACACCCGGAAAATAATTTCTTTTCACACTTAAGCGGGCAGTAACGCAGGCAGTACCGATGGAATATCCATCATGCTGCCCGCTTGAGCATCTGCCTGTGCTGCCAATGCGCTGGAACCATAGCCCCACGCGGCAAACACAAACCTTACGCCAGCACCAGTCGCGGCCCCACAATCTGGCGGCATATCCCCAATCATCACACTACGCGAAACCTCTCCGCCAGCCTGTTTGATTGTGCCCAGTAAATGGGCCGGATCTGGTTTATGGGCGGCAAAACTGTCACCTCCGCCTATTGCTGCAAAAAGTGACGTTAGGCCAAAATTGTCTAAAATACGCTGGGCAGCCACCTCCGGCTTGTTGGTACATACAGCCAGCAACCACCCGGCACTTTTCAACTGCTCCAATGCCTGCTGTGTGCCGGGAAACAGACGTGAAAGCCGTGTAGCCCGTGGCGTGTAAAGCTCCATAAACTTCTGCACAGCTTCGGCCTCCGTAAACGGTAAAACATATGGCTGCGACGTTATGGCCTTCAGCTTTTTATGTCCTGCATCCAGAACGCGTTGCACCAAGGTGGGCACGCCATTGCCTATCATGGTACGCACCTCTGCATCTGTCAGGGGGGGAAGATGGCATATTTCCAGTAATTCCCGGCTGCACGCCGCCAGATCCGGTACGGAATCAAGCAACGTGCCGTCCATATCAAAAACAGCAAGACGAGGTGTGAACATGCGGTTTTTCCTTGCCGAGTAAATATCTGAAAACTTTTATGATATTGGCATGTTTGTTTTCCGATGGGGAGACGTTTGACACATGCCGGAGCTTGGCTTACCGCATGCTGTTATGACGTCTATTTCCGCACCACGTCCTGCCACGGCGGTTCTTCTGGCCGCCGGACTGGGCACCCGCATGAAGTCCTCCCGCCCTAAAGCCATGCAATCTCTTGGTGGCCGACCAATGCTGGCACATCTACTTGCCAATGCAGCGGAGGTTTTTGACAGGCTGGTTGTTGTAATCGGCCCAGACATGGAAGAGGTTGCCGAGTTGGCGGCTCCCTATCCAGTGGTTGTGCAACAAGAACGCTTGGGCACTGCTCACGCGGCCTTGCAGGCCGAAGCCTGGTTTGGTGATGGCGATGTGGCTGTGCTGTATGCAGATAACCCGCTGATTTCGGCTGAAACACTTAATCGTTTGTTGGAAGAGCGCCGCAAGCCAGATGTGGGCTTGGCATTGTTAGCCATGCGCCCGGCTGATCCTGCACGATATGGCCGCGTTGTTGCCCAAAATGGCAATGTGGAACGTATTGTAGAATGGGCAGACGCCACGCCAGAAGAACGCGCGATTGACCTATGCAATGCCGGTGTATTGTGCGCAGATGCCGTAGATTTCCGCCGCTGGCTTCATAACGTGCGCAATGATAACGCCAAGGGCGAATATTATCTGACAGACGTAGTAGATCTGGCTGTAGCCGATAGCGTGCAGGTACGCGCGGTAGAAGCTGCAGAAGATGAACTGCGTGGCGTAAACTCTCGTGCAGAACTGGCTCAGGCAGAAGCTGCCCTGCAAACACGCCTACGCAATAAAGCCATGGAAAATGGTGTAACGTTAGTTGCACCAGAAACTGTGTTTCTAAGTGCTGATACGCAGATTGAAGCTGATGTGTTAATAGAACCTAACGTGTTCTTTGGCCCTGGCGTAACTGTGCAAAGTGGTGCTGTTATTCGCGCCTTTAGCCATCTTGAGGGGTGCGAAGTGCAGGCCAATGCGATTGTTGGCCCTTATGCGCGTATTCGGGAAGGCTCCACCATTGGCGCTTCTGCACGGGTTGGCAACTTTGTTGAACTCAAGGCCACAACACTGGGCGAAGGTTCCAAAGCCAATCATCTTACCTATCTGGGTAATGCCGAAATCGGCAGCCACACCAATATTGGCGCAGGCACTATTACCTGCAACTATGATGGCGTGTTCAAACACACCACCACGATTGGAGAGAAAGCCTTTATCGGCTCGGATTCCATTCTTGTGGCACCCGTTACTATTGGAGACAACGCGCTGGTGGCCGCTGGCAGTGTCATTACAAAAAATGTGCCAGATGAAGCTCTGGCTTTTGGCCGGGCACAGCAAGTGAATAAAGCAGAAATGGGCAGGCTTTTTAAAGAGCGCCTGCAAGCAAAAAAGGAAAACGGCTGATGTGTGGGATCTGCGGCGTTGTTGGCCGAAGGCATGCCACCCCTATTGTTTTTGAAGGCCTGCGCCGGTTGGAATATCGGGGCTATGATTCCGCAGGTATTGCCACTTTAGTAGATGGGCGTGTTGAACGCCGCCGTGCGGCAGGTAAACTGGATAACCTTGCCGCATTGCTAAAAAAGGAACCTTTGCCCGGCACCACCGGCATTGGGCATACCCGCTGGGCCACACATGGCGCCCCTACAGCTTGCAATGCCCACCCCCATGGTACCGAGCGCGTGGCCATTGTGCATAATGGCATTATCGAAAACTTTGAAACCCTACGCAGTGATCTGGAAGCTGCTGGTCAGGTTTTTGAAACAGAAACCGACAGCGAAACCATCGCCCTGCTGGTAGATTACCATCTGCAACAGGGGTTAGAACCCAAAGAAGCGGCCCTGCATGCACTGCGCCGCCTAGAAGGCGCATATGCCGTTGCCATAATTTTTGCTGGCCACGAAGGGCTGATGATTGGCGCATGCCACAGCGCCCCTCTGGCTGTGGGTTTTGGCGAAGATGAAATGTTTCTGGGCTCTGATTCACTGGCTCTGGCCCCGCTGACCCGTCGCATCGCCTACATGGAAGATGGGGATTGCGTGGTTATCACCCCGAAGGGTGCAGAGTTCATGAACTTTGATGGTGTGCCTGTTGAACGCACTATCCAGCTTACTGCTCTAGCGGCTGGTTCCATCGGCAAAGATGGTTACCGCCACTACATGGAAAAAGAGCTGCACGAACATCCGTTGGTAATCGGCCAGACCTTGCAGCGCATGGTGGATCCGGCTTCTCGTCGCGTTCTTTTACCTGAACTGCCTTTTGATCTGGCAAAAGTGCCACGCGCAGTTATTACCGCTTGTGGGTCTGCCTTTTTTGCAGGGATGATTGGCCGCTACTGGCTGGAAGAAATTGCCCGCTTGCCAGTGGATATAGATGTTGCCAGCGAGATGCGTTACCGCAACCCGCCGCTAACGGAAGGGTCCTTGGGGCTGTTGATTTCTCAATCTGGGGAAACAGCAGATACACTGGCGGCCTTGCGTAGCCTACGTGAAAAAGCGATTCACATTGTTTCCGTGCTGAATGTTGAACACAGCACCATGGCGCGGGAAAGTGATGTTGTGCTGGGCACCGTGGCTGGCCCGGAAATTTCTGTGGCATCCACTAAGGCTTTTACCGCTCAGTTAACCGTATTAGCGTGCCTGACCATTGCCACTGCCCGTGCACGCGGCAAGCTGGATACGCTGGCAGAAGAACATCTGGTAAGCGCCCTGTTAGATCTCCCCAGCCGCGCAGCAGAAGTGTTCAACCAAACAGACGCTATTCGTGCCATGGCCCAGCTTGTGGTGGAAGCACGTGATGTTCTGTATCTGGGCCGTGGCAGCATGTTCCCCGTTGCCATGGAAGGTGCGCTCAAGCTGAAGGAAATTTCCTACATTCACGCAGAAGCTTATGCAGCTGGTGAAATGAAGCACGGGCCAATTTCCCTTATTGATCGCACAGTGCCAATTGTCGCCACAGTGCCATCAAACGCGTTGTTTGAAAAAACACTTTCCAACCTGCAAGAAGCCAAAGCACGTGGTGGCCGCCTACTGGTGTTTACGGATACCAAAGGTGCTGAACGTGTATCTGCTATTGCAGAACAGATGGTGGTTCTGCCCCACGTGCATGATTTTGTAGCCCCCATTCTGCAAACCATTCCGGTGCAAATGTTGGCTTATGAAGTTGCTGTGCTGAAAGGCACAGATGTAGATCAACCACGTAATCTGGCAAAATCTGTCACCGTGGAATAAATACAAAAAAGCCCCTATCTGCACGGATAGGGGCTTTTTATTCGGGCTTCTTGCCATTTATGGCTGTTGCTGAGGTTTCCCTTCCAGTTCCACCATAATGTGCCCCATTTTTGGGCTATCCACCTCTACTCTTGTAGCCACCATACCAATCTGGGGAATGTTCTCAAACCAGACGCGCCCCTGCTGAGGCTTTCTGGCTTTGCGGTCTGCACTAGAGAGTTTAAAGCCCTTGATCTGCTGTGCTACAAAACTACAGCGTAAACCATCTTCTCCCCAATCTTTTGATGCGCCATCTGGCAAAGGCTGAACGCCCTCTGTTTGCACCTGCAACGTGCTTAAGCGCACACCATCAAACACCTTAACCGCGCCGTTACCGCAGCCTTGCCCTTCCTGCACCTTGTGCAAAAGCGCCATAAGAATGGCAACATTATCCACTGCACCTTTGCGCTCATCTGGCAAAATCTGTTCGCGATCGGTTTCTACAGGCTCCATTGCCTGCACATCTGGCATATCCTGCTTATAGGCAATGGAAAGATGCCGATTTTTACCGCGAGACCAGCCAGCACTCTCATAGCTTTCTGGTTCAGGCATGCCACTATTGTAAAAATGCCCCTGCGCGCGGATGTTGATATTGGTTTTCATGAAAAGCTGGAGCAACCCACCCGTCTTGCTTTGGGCAGCTACACTGTACTGGTTACTGCTCAGACGATAAGCACTGTTAATGGTCATAACATGCAGGCCGTGCGCATACACAAAATAGCGCACCACTGTTTGCGGTGTAGAAACCGCACCAGCAAATGGTGTTGCTGCTATCCCTCCACCCACAAGCAACAAACCTAAAGCACTGGCTTTGGCAACACGGCGCTTAAATAACAGATGCAAAAAAGACATTAGAAAGTACCTTATGGAATCATCAGGAAAAATCCTGCCGTTCCCCACGATAACCCAGACGGATAGAAACAGCCTGCGCCAACCCCGCAGCCATATTGCCCAATTGTGCAACCGTGAAACGGCTCAATTCTGTTTGAGGCAGACTGATGCCAATACCGGCTACAGCTTGCCCGGAATGATCTCTGACAGATGCGGCAAAGCACCACAGCCCTTCATGCACCTGCTCATCATCCACGGCGTATCCTCTGTCACGAATTTCTGCGATTTCACGCACTAATGTCGTTACAGAGCAAATGCCATTAGGTGTAAGTGGTTCTGACCACGTGGAAACAGGATTAAGGGCCAGCCATTCTCTGAAAGAGGTATCATCCATACCGGCCAGCATGGCATTACCTGTGGCCGTAAATATGGCAGGCAAGCGCATACCTACCCTAAAAGATGCCCCCAGCACTGTAGCGCTATTGCGGCAGGCCACATACACAACCTCCGCCCCTTCCAGCATGGTCAGCGTGACTGTAAACGCATCCAGATCGGCACGATTCTCCAATACGTGGTAGAATTCCGTTACCAGATCCCGCTTTTCCGTTACATCTCCAGCCCAGTCCAGCAGGCGTGTTCCCAGCCTGTAGCCCTGAGATGCGTTTTTCTCCAGTAGCCCTAGCTCCACCATAACAGCCAGCAGGCCATGCACTGTGCTACGTGGCAAATCTAGCTGGCGCGCCACATCTGCGGCCAAGGGCGGCCTGATAGAAGCCTTCACCATATCAAGAATACGAACGGCCCGCCGCAATGCGGGAACCGTGTCCTGTGATTTGGACATACTTTTTCTTATTTTCCTTGTTGACAGAGAGGTCCGATCTCTTCATTATTCCAAATACGGGATCAAGTTCAATATAATGAACAACAAAAATCAGAACTGATCTTGCCGCGCAGAAGACATAGTGGAAGCCTGAAAAACAAGAACCCGAAAACGGGCGCCAGGCTTCCACTTCTTCATATGCGCATTATACCGCAAATAAATGCACCAAAATCTCGCTCCCTTTTCCTTCCTGCGCTACAGATAAAGCCTTTCCTGCACCATAGCAGCAAAAGGGCACGAAATTGACCTGTATATATGATTTTAAACTTCCCGCCCTAAATGGAAGCACCCTTGATCTAAGCGCTTATCGGGGGCAGCCTGTTTTGGTGGTAAACACCGCATCTAAATGCGGATTTACTCCACAATACGAGGGTTTGCAGGCTTTATGGACACAGTTCCAAAAAGCTGGTTTGGTTGTTATTGGCGTGCCGAGCAATGATTTTGGCCAGCAGGAGCCCGGCACTTCGGAAGAGATTTCTTCCTTCTGCCAAATCAACTATGGGGTTACCTTCCCTATGGCGGCACGTAGCCCTGTAAAAGGGCCAGATGCTATTCCGCTCTTTAAATGGCTTGATAGTGAGCTTGGTTTTCTGGCACGACCACGGTGGAACTTTTTTAAGTATCTCACAAACAGCCAAGGCATGCCGGTTGCATGGTTTAGTTGCCTGACCCCACCCACATCCGGGCGTGTCAGGCATGCTGTAGAAACTGCTCTAAAGTCTTAAAATCAGCCAGCAGAGGCAGGCAATGGATCGCCGTTAAAATCGGCAGGGATCAGCCTGCCTTCCTGCATGGTTACAACCCTATCCATACGTGGGAGCAATTCACGATTATGGGTTGCTACCAAAACCGCTAGGCCCTTCTGGCGCACAACATCAAGCAACTGAGAAAATACGCTGTCTGCCGTATGCACATCCAGATTGCCGGTAGGTTCATCCGCCAACAAAAGTGCGGGGTCATTTGCCAAAGCGCGTGCAATAGCAACGCGCTGCTGTTCCCCACCAGAAAGTTTGCCCGGTAGATGATTTACACGATGCGCCAAGCCAAACATGCTTAAAAGCTCTTCCGCTTTATGGCGTGCCTGTGCCTTGCTTACACCAGCAATCATCTGCGGCAGAACCACATTTTCCTTAGCAGTAAACTCACCCAGAAGATGATGGAACTGATAGACAAAACCAATCCGGTCTCGGCGCATAGCCGTGCGTCCGGCATCTGCCATGCCGGTGGTAATCTGGCCCGCAATAACAATTTCGCCAGCATCTGGCGTATCTAACAAACCAGCTAGATGCAACAGGGTGGATTTACCCGTGCCTGATGGCGCAACCAGTCCAACAATTTCACCGGCATGCAAAGAAAAATTGATATCCTGCAAAACTGGCAGAATACCCTCATCCCCACTTTGGTAAGCTTTGCGAACGTGTTGCAGGCTTAAAACTGGCTGATTATTCATGCCGCAAAGCCTCCACCGGGTCTGTTTTGGCTGCGCGCCAAGAAGGATAAAGCGTTGCCAGCAGGGAAAGCCCCAGCGCCATAACAATAACTTCTACCACCTGCCCCCACACCAGCTTTGCTGGCAGGTGCTCCAGATAATAAACTTCCGGGTTGAACAAGTTCGTGCCGGTGAGTTTTTGCAGAAGCTGGCGGATACGTTCAATATTCATGCAGAACACAACGCCAAGTGCGGTGCCTGCCACAGTACCCGTTACCCCCACAAAAGCGCCGCACATTAAAAAAATGCGCATAATGGCGCCACGGCTGGCCCCTATGGTACGCAGCACGGCAATATCGGCTGTTTTATCCTTCACCATCATGATGAGGGAGGAAATAACATTAAAGGCCGCCACAAGGATAATAAGCGTGAGGATGAGGAACATCACATTCTGTTCCACCTGCACGGCTCCAAACAGAGCATTGTTGGCGTTTGTCCAATCCAGCACGCGCAAGCCTGGATCTCCCACCGCATTTTCAATAGCAAGGGTAACAGGGCGAACATGCTCTGCATCCTTGGTCATGACCTGAATTTGCGTAGCCTTGTTAGGCATTTGAAAGTAAATTTGCGCCGCATGCATGGGCAGAAACACAACGCTGGAGTTATAGTCGTTCACCCCGGCATCAAAAATTGCCACCACGCGGTACCTGCGCACTCTCGGCACCGTGCCAAATGCTGTGGCAGCGCCATCTGGTGAAACAAGGGTAAGGCCTGAGCCAATGCCCAGCCCTGCCCGTTCCGCCATTGTAACGCCCACCACGATGGAATCATCCGGGCCAAAATCGTCCAGAGAACCCGCAATAATGGAAGAACTCACGGCTTTGAGATCTCGCAATCCCTGTGGTGTCAGACCATGCACCATGCCGCCAGAATTATAGGCACCGGCACTCAGCAGTACCTGCCCTTCCACCAAAGGTATAGCGCTTACCACACCCGGGACAGACCGAACCTTATGCGTGACATCTTCATACTGGGAGATTGTGCGGCCCTGCCCGTAAATGGTCAGATCCCCATTCAAGCCCAGAATACGCCCCATAAGGTCGGCCTGAAAACCGTTCATTACGGCCATAACAATAATCAGCGTTGCCACACCAAGGGCAATGCCAACCAACGAGAAAATGGCAATAACTGATACAAACCGTTCCCCTCGCCGCGCACGGAGGTAACGGCCTGCCACCGCCCGCTCAAAGGGTCCGAACATGCTGATCAGCCTGCCAGAACCAGAGCCAGCGCGTCATCCACGCTCACTTCATGGCGTTCACCAGTAGCACGGCGCTTGAGTTCTACTTTGCCTTCCTTAGCGCCACGCGGGCCAACAACAATCTGCCACGGATGGCCCATAAGGTCTGCATCTGCAAACTTTACACCAGCACGTTCTGCACGATCATCATACAGAAAGGCTTCTTCATTCGTGCTGTAGATGCGCTCACAAATGGCATCACAAAGTTCATCACCGTTTTTCAGGTTCAGAATAACGGCACGGAAAGGAGCAACTGCATCCGGCCAGATAATGCCGTTATCATCATGGCAGGCTTCAATAATGGCACCGGCAAGGCGGGAAACCCCAATGCCGTAAGACCCCATTTCTGGGTAAAGCTGGTTTCCATCTGGGCCACTCACGCTTACGTCCATAGAGCGCGTGTATTTATCGCCAAAATAGAAGATATGCCCAACTTCTACGCCGCGGCCTTCGCGCTGGCGTTCTGCTGGCACAGCCTGCCATCCGGCCTCATCGTGCATTTCATCCGTTGCCGCGTAAGGCGTTGTCACACGGTTGAAGAAGGCTTCCAGCGCGATGGGGCTGTTGGTATCCACTGGCTCATCCAGCCAATCCTGCTCTTCCAGCGCGGCATCGTAAAACACACCACTTTCCCCCGTGGGGGCCAGAATAAGGAACTCATGGCTCAGTTCCCCACCAATCGGCCCGGTATCGGCCCGCATTGGCACAGCCCGCACCCCCAAACGCTGGAACGTGCGCAAGTAAGCCAGCAACATACGGCGGTAGGTTGCAACGGCTGATTCGTAGTCCAGATCAAAGCTGTAAGCATCTTTCATCAAAAACTCACGGCCACGCATCACCCCAAAACGGGGGCGCATTTCATCACGAAATTTCCACTGGATATGATACAGAACCTGCGGCAGATCCTTATAGGACTTTACAGTCTGGCCAAACAGATCCGTAATCATTTCCTCATTGGTCGGCCCGTAAAGCAGTTCACGCTTGTGGCGATCCTGAATACGCAGCATTTCCGGGCCATAGGCATCATACCGGCCAGAACGTTTCCACAAATCGGCTGATTGTAAGGTTGGCATCAGCACTTCCTGCGCTCCTACCCGATCCTGCTCTTCCCGCACGATCTGGCTGATATTGCGCAACACTTTCAGCCCTGCTGGCAGCCACGCATAAATGCCAGATGCCGTCTGGCGGATAAGCCCTGCCCGCAGCATAAGCCGATGCGAGACAATCTGGGCTTCTGCCGGATTTTCTTTAAGAGTGGGAAGAAAGCTGCGCGAAAGACGCATGGTGCATTCAGCCTTGTAAAAAAAGCGACTTTTCCTGAACGAAAGCCGCTTTGGTGTAACCAATTCATATCTGCTGTAAAACAGCGAGGGGATAAAGAAAAGCCTGATACTCCGGCATTTTCTCTACCCCACCTTCTGCCGGGTATCAGACACGCAGCACGTGTACATCCACCAGCGGACGTTTTTGCAACTTGCGCCCCAATGCGCGCCGCAGGGCCGTTTTAGCGGCCTCACGGAAGGAAACATCATCCCCGCGCAGTTCATCCGGAATAATATCCAGCGCGTTGGCGAACTCTTCACGCACACGCACGCTTTCCAGATCATCTGGATCAAGCAGGCCCGGTGCGCTCACCTTGGGCTCACCAATCACAAAGCCTTCTTCATCCACTGCAAAGCTGCCGATGACCATGCCGTTGAACAGCATCTTGCGGCGAGCAGCCAGCACCCCTCCGTTCATGGGTAGCAGACGGTTACCATCCAGCGCCAAACGGCCTGTAGGGGCTGTATCCACCACTTCCAGCTTACCCGGAGAAAGCCGCAGAATATCACCATCTTCCAGCAGAACAGGAGCAATACCCATTTCCTGCGCCAATGCAGCCTGCGCGGTCAGATGGCGCCATTCACCATGAACTGGCACAACATGTTGCGGCTTGAGCAGTTCGTACATTTTTTGCACATCGCCGCCCGTTGCATGGCCAGATACGTGCACAAAATGCTCACGGTCTGTAATCACCCGCACGCCACGGCGTGAAAGGTTATCCTGTACCGCCATAATCGCACGCTCGTTACCCGGAATCATACGGCTGGAATAAATAACCGTATCCCCTTCGCCCAAAGCAATATTGGGGTGGGTATCCATGGCAATACGAGAAAGAGCAGAACGTGGCTCACCTTGGCTACCTGTAATGATCAGCAGAATCTGATCATCTGGCACATCATTCACATCCTGTTCTGTCAGGAACGGCAGAACGCCAGACAGATAGCCGCAATCCCGCGCAGCTGTATCCAGATTGCGCAAGGAACGCCCAACCAAAACCACTGTACGCCCAGCAGCCTGCGCCGCCATGGCAATGGTTTCAACACGCGCCACATTAGAAGCAAAGCACGTAACGGCAATACGCCCTTTAAGGCTTGCCACCAGTTCCGTCATGCTCCGGCGTACTTCGGATTCTGAGCGGGAAGGCCCCGGCTTCATTACATTGGTGCTATCACACACCAGCGCCAGAACACCTTCACGGCCAATTTCTGCCAGCCTATCCAGATCAGTTGCGGGGCCTACCAGCGGGTCAGGATCAAACTTCCAGTCCCCCGTATGCACCACAATACCGGAGGGCGTACGCAGCACCATGGACTGCGCCTCTGGCACAGAATGCGTTACCGGGACAAATTCAATATCAAACGGCCCCACATCAAACCGCGCACCGGGCTGGATAACATGAATGGGCACATCCATAATGCGGGCTTCCGCCAGCTTGCGGCGCAAAACAGCAGCAGCAAACGGTGTAAGATACACTGGGCACTGCAACATGGGCCACACATGCGCCACAGCGCCAATATGGTCTTCATGCGCATGGGTAATCACCAAGCCAGCCAGCTTATCCTTACGCTCTACAATAAAGCTTGGATCTGGCACCAGAATTTCGGCTTCTGGCGTATCGTTGCCACTAAAACCAATACCGCAATCTATCGCCAGCCACGTGTCTCCCAACCGATAAAGGTTGAGGTTCATGCCAATCTCACCCGTTCCGCCCAAAGGCAGAAAGGCCAGATCGCCGTTCTGTTCTGTCATTTCCGTGTTTTACCCTTCTGCAACATAATCTCGGTCCACTGTCAGTTTTGGCAAGGGGTTTCGCCCCGCCAGCAAACGCAACCCATTTAGGGTGAGCATTGAATCTACATGTTCAAAAATAGACGTACCTTCTGAGAAGAGTGGAGCCAGACCACCGGTTGCCAGCACCTTCATGGGGCCAACCTCCTTTCTGATCCTCTCAACAATCCCCTCAATCAAACCAACATAACCCCAAAACACGCCAGACCGCATGGCGGTAACCGTGTTGCGCCCAATGGCAGAATCCCCTACTGGCCGCCCTATTCCTATGCGGGGCAACCGCGCTGCTGCCTGATGTAACGCTTCAACCGACAAATTGATGCCAGGAGCAATAACACCGCCGCAGTAGCTTCCATTCTTATCCACAACATCAAACGTTGTGGCCGTTCCAAAATCTATAACCGTAAGTGGTCCACCATACATATGGTGTGCAGCCAGACCATTCAACAGCCGATCCACCCCAACCTCATCCGGGTTATCCACCTTTATGGCAAACCCCCAATCCAGCCGGGCAGATGCAAGAAGCGGCTCAACAGCAAACCACTGCCTGCATAAAGTACGTAAATGATACAACGCAGCGGGCACAACGGTGCCAATAACGGCACCATCAATATCATCCGCTACAATGCCTTGGGTACGCAACAGCGCATTCAGCCAAACCGCATATTCATCCGATGTACGTTGGGCCTGCATGGTAATGCGCCACACACCACGCCATCTTTCACCATCATGCACCGCAAACACGACATTGGTGTTACCTGCATCAATAACAAGCAGCACCTTTTATACCCCTTCTTCCAGCAGGATATCTCCTGTCGTGATCGTTTTCATACCGGCTTCCGTGTCCAGCAATAGGCGGCCGTCCTCAGCCAAACCTGCAAATTTTCCCTGTTCATAAGTAGTTCGGCTGCTAACGACAAGAGGCGTCCCTACAGGATGTGCGCGATCAAGCCATGCCTGCCGCAATGCGCCAAAGCCATTTTGCCGCCAAACAGCGCACCAATCCGCCAAGCTAGAAAGGATACACTGGGCAACATCTTTTGCCGGTGGCACTGCGCCATACTGGCCAAGGCAAGCTGTAAAACGGCCCGTTTGCTGTTGAGATGGCGCCTGTGTGAGATTTGCCCCAAAACCTATAACAAGGCGCGCGCTTTCCCGCTCTATCAGGATACCGCCTGCTTTCTGGCCATCCAACAACAGATCATTCGGCCATTTTATCATGAGATGCCCTGCCACAGCAGGCACGGCGTGCAGCAAACCATCATAAAACGCCAAAGAGGCGGCAAACGGCCACCCCCCTAGCATATCCTGCCCTGCCTGTTGCGCATCCAGCAAAACGGATAAAGCAAGACTTTGCCCAGCATCTACCCATTGGCGACCGCGGCTGCCTCGGCCTTGGGTTTGCCTATAGGCTAAAACCGCAAGGCCAGAATCTGCCCCTTGTCGCGCCTGTTCCAGACAGAAATCAGAGGTGGAGGCCAGTTCTGCAAAGCATTCAAGCCGCCACGGGCTAGGCTGATCTTTCATCCGCCCAAAGCAAGTGCGGCCTGATGCGCCCATGCCATCAGAGGGCCCATGCCCGCAACAAACAAGGCTGTTGCCAAACCCATGCTGCCAGAAACAAACAGCAGGCTGGGGGCAGGACGATCCAGCACTTCTGCTGGGCTATCAAAATACATCACCTTCACAATCCGTAGATAATAATACGCACCAACTATGCTGGAGAGTGCGCCAATTACAACCAGTACGTAAAGGCCAGACTGCCAAGCCGCAGCAAAAACCAGAAATTTACCAAAAAAACCAGCCAAAGGGGGCGCGCCAACCATGCTGAACATAAACAGTGCCAGAACAGCAGCCATTGCCGGATCTGTGCGCCCAAGGCCTGCCAGATCGGAAATGCTGACAACCTCACGCCCTTTCCGGCGCATTGCCGTAATGCAGGCAAACACACCTGCATTCATAACAAAATAAGCAGCCAGATAAATAAGCGTGGCCTGTATGCCTGCAAGAGATGCAGCCGCCAGCCCCATCATGGCGTATCCCATATGGCCAATAGAGGAATATGCCATCAGGCGCTTGATATTACCTTGGGGAATAGCGGCAAAAGCCCCGTACACCATGGACAGCACAGAAACGGTTTCTATCAACATCTGCCAACGCGGAGCGACCGTAACAAAAGGCCCGGCCATAACGCGCAAGAACAATGCAAAAGCCGCAAACTTTGGAGCGCCTGCCATATAGGCTGTTACCGGAGTGGGTGCACCCTGATAGACATCTGGCGTCCACATATGAAACGGCACGGCAGACAGCTTGAAGCACAACCCCGTAACAATAAAGACAATACCAACAATCAGCCCCATTGGCAGAGCGCCGGAAGCCCGAATGGCCGCCATCAACCCTGTATATTCCATAGTGCCTGCGTAACCATACACAAGCGAAATGCCATAGAGCAGCAAACCAGAAGCCAAAGACCCAAGTACAAAGTATTTCAGCCCCGCCTCTGATGAAAGCACGCTATCCCGTTCCATCGCGCACAAAATGTAAATGGACAGAGATGAGAGCTCCAACCCTACAAACAGTGTCATCAAATTGGCGGAAGATGCCATGATCATCGCGCCCAATGTTGAAAACAGCATCAGCACAGGGGTTTCAAACGGTAGGGTAATTTTATCCCGCGTGCGGTAACTGAATGTCAGCACCACAGCAGTCAGCGCGCCAGCAAGTATCAGCATCTTCATGAAACGGGCAAAGCCATCATTCACAAAGGTACCTGCATACCCTTCCCCGGTGGGTGAAAGCAGCACCAGAAATCCGCATACAGCAAACGCTGCAATGCTCAACATGGCGGAAGAGAAAAACCCCTCCCCTTTCCGCTGCAACACACCGGCTACCAGAATAACAATACCAGACAGCGCAAGCACAATTTCTGGCACGGCTATTGTCCAGTTAAAGCTGGTCATACTCATTGCACGACACCCCATAGCTGGGAGGAGAAAGAAAAGGGAAAAACCGTTTCACGCATCATGTTCGCGTCTCCCTCAGCCACATAGCGCCACGGTGAGCAGCACAACCAAGCCGGCCAGCACCGTAAACGCGTAAATGGCAATAGATCCGGTTTGCAGCTTTACAGCTTGGGCTGCGCTTGTACGAGCAGCCTGCACCACATCATGCGGCACAGCTTCCACCACGCCTTCTTCCCCATCTTTCCAGAGGACACGTGCGATTGCTGCATAAGGGCGCACAAAAATGGCATCATACAATTCATCAAAATACCATTTGTTCAGCAAAAACCGGTAAAGTGGCCCACAAGCCCGCGCCATATGAGTTGGCAAAGCAGGATTGAGCACATAACACAGCACAGCCAACGCAATACCAGCCAAACCTGCCAAAGAGGGCAGAATAGCAATAAGGCCCGGTACACGCTCCAGATTTTCCATAATTGTGTTGTCTGGCGCGTTGAAAATAGCCCCTTCCCAGAAGCTGAACTGATGCGCTCCAATGTAAAAGGGGGCCAACAGAATACCCGCCACAACAGCACCAAAAGCTAACAGCACCAAAGGTACGCTCATAACCGCTGGGCTTTCATGTGCCGCATCCCGCGCATGGGCATCTGCCGCTTGACCATGAAACACCAGAAAAATAAGCCGCCAGCTATAAAACGCTGTAAGAAATGCGGTGATTGTTCCTAAGCTCCACGCATACATGCTGGCAGAGGAACCAGAGGCCCACAGCGCATTTAGAATGGCATCCTTGGACCAATAGCCAGCAAATGGAAACACACCAGCAAGTGCTAGGCTGCCTATCCACATCACAGTGTAGGTGAGTGGCAGCTTTTTCCATAAGCCGCCCATTTTAAACATGTTCTGTTCATCATGCATGGCATGGATAACGGAACCGGCCCCCAGAAATAGAAGCGCTTTAAAAAAGGCATGTGTTGTCAGGTGAAAAACCGAAGCCTGATACGCACCCACACCTACAGCGGCAAACATATATCCAAGCTGCGAACAGGTGGAATACGCAATGGTGCGTTTGATATCTGGCTGCACCATACCCACCGTTGCGGCAAAAAAGCAGGTGGTTGCACCAATAAGAATAATAAATGTGCGTGTTGCAGGTGCAAACTCCAACAGCGGAGACATACGCGCCATAAGAAACACACCGGCCGTAACCATTGTAGCTGCATGGATGAGAGCAGATACAGGCGTTGGCCCTTCCATCGCATCTGGCAACCATGTGTGCAGGAACAGCTGAGCCGATTTACCCATAGCCCCCACAAACAGCAACAGGCAGATAACCTCCAACATACGGAAGGAAATACCAAACAGCATGTATGGTGTGTTTAAAAGCTGCGGAACCTGCGCAAAAATGGCATCATACTGCACGGTGTGGAACAGCACATAAATCAGCCCAATACCGACAAGAAAAAACAGATCCGCCACGCGGTTAACAACAAACGCCTTGATAGCTGCGGCTGTTGCAGATGGGCGATCATACCAGTAACCAATCAACAGATAACTGGCGAGCCCGACCCCTTCCCATCCGAAAAAAAGCTGGATCAGATCATTGGAAGAAACCAGCATGAGCATGGCAAAGGTAAAGAGGGAAAGATAAGAAAAAAACCTGTATGTGGGCATGCTTTCATGGCTCATGTAGCCAAGGCTGTAACAATGCACCAGCAAGGAAACCGCAAGCACCATCGCCACCATGGTGACAGATAGCGCATCAAACCTGAGCGTCCATGTTGCATCAAACCCACCGGCATGAACCCATTGCGCCAGATGCAGTGTGGAATGGCCAAAACCAGCCAGCCAACCACCCCATAAAGCCCCGATGGCGCAAAGTGTTGCAATGCCCATACATACAAGGGTTACGCCTTTGGCCAGCGTATCGCCTATAAAGCGGCCACCAAGCCCGGCCACAGTAGCCCCCACAAGGGGTGTAAGAACAGCGGCGGAAAAGAGGTTAAGATCGGGCTGCATAGCCAATCATCCCTTCATCATCGTCACGTCTTCGACCTGGATAGACCCACGGTTACGGAAATACACCGTGACAATGGCCAGACCGATGGCAGCTTCTGCTGCGGCAATTGTAAGCACAAACAGAACCATAACCTGCCCGGACAAATCTCCATGTGCGGAAGAAAATGCAACAAGATTGAGATTGGCCGAAAGCAGGATGAGTTCCATGGACATCAGCAGGATGATGACATTCTTGCGGTTTAGAAAAATACCAAACACACCCAACACCAACAGTGCCGCGCTAACAAAAAGATAAGGCCCAATACCTATGGGAGCGATTGCGGATGTCATGGCCTGTTCTCCTCTGTTTCCGCCACAGCCTGATTTCCGGAACCATAGGAACCGGGAACCGCTGTTTCGTAATAGGAGCCTTTGGGCCGCAGGAAACCACCGCTTTCAAACACGTTTTCGCCAAGTGGCAGTTGTACAAGCTCCAGCGTTTCTTCAACTGTGCGTGCGTGTTGCTTATCTATATTCTGGCGACGGCCTGTGGCACGTTCACGCAGCGTAAGAACAATAGCGCCTATCATGGCAACAAGCAGCACAAGCCCACATGCTTGAAATAGAAAAACATAGTGTGTGTAAATCACAGTTCCCAAAGCTTCCGTATTGGTAAGCTGAGGGGCTGGATTAAGGGGAGCCACAATATTGGCTGGCGCCATCTTCCAGTTGCTGAAAGCCATAAGCAGTTCAGCAAACAAAACACCCCCTACGCACACGCCTAACGGGGCATGTTTTTGAAAACCTTCGCGCAGACTGCTGAAATCTATATCCAGCATCATCACAACAAACAGGAACAGAACAGCCACTGCTCCCACATAAACAATAACCAGCAGCATGGCCAAAAACTCGGCCCCTGCCACCAGGAACAAACCCGCTGCATTAAAAAATGCAAGGATAAGAAAAAGCACGGAATGCACCGGGTTACGTGCGCTAATGACCATTACAGCCGAAAACAGCAGCACCGTTGCAAAAACGTAGAAAACAAGCTGTGCCATCATTGGCCAACCTCCCGCCATGTCATGGCCTGCATCTGCTTAGCGATACGGGGCATCTAATTCCAGACGCCGCGCAAGCAGCGCTTCCCACCTGTCTCCATTCGCTAAAAGCTTGTTTTTGTCGTACATCAGCTCTTCGCGCGTTTCGGTGGCAAATTCGTAGTTTGGGCCTTCAACAATGGCATCTACCGGGCAGGCTTCTTCGCACAGGCCGCAATAGATGCACTTTGTCATGTCAATGTCGTAGCGTGTAGTGCGACGAGATCCATCATCACGCTCTTCCGCCTCAATGGTAATGGCCTCTGCCGGGCATGTCGCTTCACAAAGTTTACAGGCAATGCAGCGTTCTTCCCCATTAGGATAACGGCGCAATGCATGCTCTCCCCTAAATCTGGGTGACAGTGGCCCTTTTTCATAAGGATAGTTTAATGTCACCTTTGGGCGGAACATCATACGGAAAGTGGATGACATGCCCCCCACCAGCTCCTTCAGTAGAAAAGAGCGCAGCGTGTTACCTAAAGCACCCATCAGTTCACACCTCCCATATGGGGCAGCAGACCTGTTGCCATAAGAAAACCTGCCGTTCCAATCATCCACAGAAGAGAAAGTGGCAGGAATACTTTCCAGCCTAGCCGCATAAGCTGATCGTACCGATACCGTGGGAACGTGGCACGCACCCAGATAAAGACGAACAGACAGAAAAGAATTTTAAAAATCAGCCATAAAGGCCCCGGCACCCATGTAAGGGGCGCAATACCCAATGGTGGCAGCCACCCCCCTAAAAACAGAATACTGACCATAGAGGACATAAGGATCATATTTGCGTATTCACCCAGAAAGAACAGACCAAATGCGAGGGATGAATATTCAACAAAAAACCCTGCCACCAACTCGCTTTCCCCTTCGGGAAGATCAAACGGTGCGCGGTTTGTTTCTGCCAATGCCGATATAAAAAAGACAATAAACATTGGAAACATTGGCAAGCAGAACCAGACATGCCGTTGCGCCAGAACAATATCGTTCAGGTTTAAGCTACCCACTGCCAGCAATACGGAAACAATTACCAAGCCAATTGAAACTTCGTATGAAACCATTTGCGCGGCAGAACGTAATCCACCAAGAAAAGCGTATTTGGAATTAGACGCCCAGCCAGCAATAAGAATGCCGTAAACACCCAATGAGGAAATAGCCAGAAGGTAGAGAATACCCACATTGATATTGGCAACAGCCAAACCATTACCTGTGGGAATAACAGCCCATGCCACCATGGCCAAAGAAAAGGTAAGAAACGGTGCAAACAGGAACAAAGCGCGGTTTGCACCTGCAGGAATAATCGTTTCCTTTACAATCATCTTGATGGCATCAGCAAAAGCCTGAAGCAGGCCAAACGGACCATTTACATTCGGCCCGCGGCGGCGCTGCATGGCGGCCATTACCTTGCGTTCCATGAGCGTAAGATACGCAACAGCAATCAATAGCGGCACCAGAACAGCCAGTGTTTCCAGCAACATCAGAATAATCTGGCCAGCAAGGGTGTGATAAAAAAACTGTCCCATTGGCCTTACTCCGCTGCTATCGCGCGAGGCACGCTATAAACTTTTGAACATTCTGCCATAGTCGGGCTGGCACGGCTGATGGCGTTGGTCTGATAATAATCTGGGATCACAGACCTGAAAGGCGCGGACATAAAGCTTCTGTCCTCATCCTTATTCTGTTGTGCGGCTGTTGGCTGAGGTGCAGGCAGTTTTGTGATATGCCCAACATGTGCAAACACAGGGTTTACGTCTGCCATGCGTGCACGCAGTTCTTCCACCGTATTATATGGCAAAGTATGCCCGCACACTTCTGAAAAAGCTCTGATAATACGCCAATCTTCTCGCGCATCTCCCGGAGCGAACACAGCCCGAAAAGCACGTTGCACACGCCCCGCAGTATTAACGTATGTGCCAGATTTTTCCGTATAAGCTGCCCCAGGTAGAATAATATCTGCCCGTTTAGCAGCTGCATCACCATGATGCCCCTGATACACAACAAACGTTTCTGGCGAGATACGATCTACAGGAAGCTCGTCCGCCCCCATCAGCCACAGAACTTCTACTCCACCCCGCAACATGCTGGCGGTGGCACATCCATGAGGGCCGGGCACAAACCCGATATCCAATGCTCCCACACGGGATGCTGCGGTGTGCAGAACGTTAAAACCATTCCATCCATCTGCAATAACACCAGTTTTTTCTGCTAATTGTTTACAAGCAGCATAAATAGCCGGTGCATCCTGACGGGTTAAAGCACCGTGCCCAAGAATGATCATGGGGCGGGATGCTTTTTGCAAAACTTCTGCAAAAGCCTGCTCTCCTGCCACCAGCTTATCCAGAACATCTGGGCCATCAGCCAGAATATCAACCTGATAGGTGGGATCAGAAACAAACTGACCTATACTGGCGACAGGAAAGCCACCTCGCCCTGCATCCAAATACCGCTTACGAATACGAGCATTTAAAACAGGAGCTTCTCGTCGTGGTTCCACCCCCACCAGCAGCAGGGCATCTGCCTCATCTATTCCGGCAATATCGCTGTTAAACAGGTAATTTGCGCGCGCGCTCAAATCATACCATGCACCATCCTGCCGACAGTCCAAGTTTGATGAACCAATATTATTCAAAAAATCCTTAAGGGCACAAAGGCTTTCCACATCGCACAGGTCACCCGCAATGGCACCGATTTTTTCACCCGGCACGCCCTCCAGCCTGCGAGCTAGAGAAACAAATGCCTCCTGCCATGTGGCGGGATGTAACTTGCCATGCACACGCACCCAAGGCTGATCCAGCCGACGACGCTTGAGACCATCAATTGAAAAACGTCCTTTATCAGAAAGCCATTCTTCGTTTACTTCATCATTTACGCGCGGCACAATGCGCATGACTTCACCGCCTCGGGCCTGAATTTGGATATTCGTGCCCAGTGCATCCATAACATCAATGCTGTCTGTTTTTTTGTATTCCCACGAACGCGCATGAAAAGCCGATGGCTTGGCTGTAAGAGCCCCTACCGGGCAAACATCTATTAAATTCCCAGAAAGTTCAGATGTCAGCGCTTTTTGCACATATGTGGTGATTTCAGCATTTTCACCGCGTGAGACCATACCCAGTTCAGGCGTGCCTGCTACTTCTGTACTAAAGCGGACACAACGCGTGCACTGGATGCAGCGCGTCATAACCGTTTTAACCAATGGCCCAAGGTCTTTATCTGTTACGGCCCGCTTATCTTCCTGATAGCGCGAAATACCAGATCCGTACCCATAAGCCTGATCTTGTAGATCACATTCTCCGCCCTGATCGCAAATAGGGCAATCCAGCGGATGGTTAATTAGCAGAAATTCCATAACAGCGCGGCGTGCGCGGCGCACAACCTCTGTATCTGTAAAAATCTGCATTCCTTCAGAAATAGGAAAACCGCAAGATGCAACAGGTTTAGGCGCACGCGCCACTTCTACCAGACACATCCGGCAGTTACCGGCAACAGAGAGCCGTTCATGATAACAAAAACGCGGTATTTCTTTTCCGGCTGCCTCGCAGGCCTGCAAAGCACTAAAACCTGCGGGCACATCTACCGGTGTACCGTCAACAATGACCTTCACCATTATCCTTACTCCGCCGCCACTGGCACACCGCCCGCAGGCACCTGCACCAAGCCCGTGCCGCCATGCGCAACCTTGTACTGCCGGATACGTGCTTCCATTTCTGGCCGGAAATGCCGGATTAACCCTTGAATAGGCCATGCGGCTGCATCACCCAGCGCACAAATAGTGTGGCCTTCCACCTGCTTGGTCACTTGCTCTAGCAGATCAATTTCTTCTATTTCGGCTTTGCCCTGCACCATGCGGTTCATCATACGCATCATCCATCCAGTGCCTTCTCGGCAAGGTGTGCATTGGCCGCAACTTTCATGCTTAAAGAACTTTGAAAAACGCGCGATGGCTTCAATAATATCTGTGGATTTATCCATCACGATCATACATGCCGTGCCCAAACCAGAACGTTCTGCACGCAAACTATCGTAATCCATCAACACAGTTTCACAAATGGATTTCGGCAGCACAGGAACAGAACAACCACCGGGAATAACGGCCAGCAGGTTATCCCACCCACCACGCACGCCACCACCATGCTTTTCAATAATCTCTTTAAGTGGAACACCCAGCTCTTCTTCAAACACACAGGGCGTATTCACATGGCCAGAAATAGCCATAAGTTTTGTGCCTGCATTATTGGGCCGCCCCAAACCAGAAAACCAAGCTGCCCCACGGCGCATAATGGTAGATGTAACGGCTATGCTTTCCACATTATTGACTGTTGTCGGGCAACCATATAACCCCGCCCCTGCTGGGAATGGAGGCTTCATGCGGGGCTGACCCTTTTTACCTTCAAGGCTTTCCAGCAGAGCTGTTTCTTCTCCGCAGATATATGCGCCAGCACCACGGTGAATACGGAAATCAAAATCCCACCCGCTACCCGCAGCATTTTTTCCGAGAAGACCTGCCTCATAAGCTTCATCTATCGCTGCCTGAAGGCGCTCAGCTTCTCTGCAAAACTCACCACGGATATAAATGTAGGAAGCATGAGCACTCATAGCGAAAGAGGCTATCATTGCGCTCTCTATCAACTTGTGTGGCTCATGCCGCATAACTTCCCGATCTTTACACGTGCCGGGTTCTGATTCATCCCCATTGATGACGAGATAATGCGGCCGCCCATCAGATTTTTTGGGCATGAATGACCACTTCAACCCGGTGGGAAATCCAGCCCCTCCACGGCCACGCAAGCCAGATGCCTTCATTTCCGCAATGACTGCATCCCGTCCTTTTGCAATAATGGCTGCGGTATTATCCCAATCACCTCGTTTCCGGGCTGCTGGCAAACGCCAATCATCCTGACCATAAAGATTAGTGAAGATACGGTCTTTATCCTGAAGCATGGCCGTTTCTCCTATTTCTGATCCGGGGATGATGCAGACGTTTCCAGAAGGGTTTTTCTGCCGCCTTCCGGTGCTGAGCACATACGGTTGATAGCTGGACCGGCTTCTGGGTGACGGCCTGCACGCAAATCTGCAATTAATGCTTCTGTGCGTGAACCATCCATATCCTCGTAGTAATCATCATCAACTTGCAGAATAGGTGCATTGGCACAGGCACCCAGGCATTCCACTTCGGTTAAGGTAAACAAACCATCATCGCTGGTTTCACCAAAATGATGGATCCCTGTTGCCTTACGGCAAGCCTCTGTTACCGCATCCGAGCCACGTAGCCAGCACGGTGTGGTTGTGCAGACCTGAAGATGGTAGCGGCCAATCGGCTTTGTGTTGAACATGGTGTAAAAAGACGCCACCTCATACACGCGTATTGGTGCCATCTCTAACCTGTGGGCAATATCATCCATTGCCACAAGCGGTATCCATGCACTACCGGTTACGCGGCCCATCTGGCGCTGCGCAATATACAAAAGAGGCATAACCGCACTGGCTTTGCGTTCTTCTGGATATTTTTTAAGAACATTTACAATTTCTGCTTCAGATTCATCATCAAAAACAAAGCTGTCCGGCTGTTTTGCCGGGGCCCAGGTGGTGTTCATCGGTCAACCTCCCCGAACACAAGATCAAGCGATCCGATAATGGCCACCATGTCCGCCAACATACCGCGACGGGACAATTCATCGATGGCCTGAAGGTGAGCAAATCCTGTTGGACGAATTTTGCAGCGATACGGCCGGTTACTTCCATCGGCAACCAAATACACCCCAAATTCTCCTTTAGGACTTTCTACCGCTGTATAGGTTGCGCCGGGGGGAACGTGATACCCTTCGCTAAACAACTTGAAGTGATGAATAAGCGCTTCCATAGAACGCTTCATTTCTGCACGAGGCGGCGGGCTGAACTTGGGGTCCTGCACCTTTACATCCCCAGGACGTATCTGGGTCAGACATTGCTCAATAATCTTGACGCTTTCTCGCATTTCCGCAACACGCACCAGATAGCGATCATAACAATCACCCTGCCGCGCAACCGGCACATTGAATTCAACCTTGTGGTAATTATCATAGGGCTGATTACGGCGCAGATCCCACGGCACACCAGAAGCACGTAAACATGGGCCACTAAAACCCCAAGCCAACGCCTGCTCTGTTGTGAAAACACCAATACCCACTGTGCGTTGTTTCCAAATACGGTTTTCAGTGAGCAGCCCCTCGAGTTCATCAATCCATTTTGGGAACTCTTTGGCCCATGCGCCTATTTTATCTTCCAACCCTGCAGGCACATCACGCGCGACACCCCCCGGACGGAAATAATTGGCATGAAACCGTGCCCCAGATGCAGCCTCGTAAAACTCCAGAAGTTTTTCGCGCTCTTCATATCCCCACAAAGCCGGGGTAACAGCCCCGCAATCCAAACCCATAGCTGTAAGATTGAGAATATGATTTAGAACGCGCGTTATTTCCGCAAACATAACGCGCAGCCACTTGGCGCGTTCTGGAATATCAATACCCAGAAGTTTTTCCGTAGCCAGAGCAAAAGCCTGCTCCTCACACATCGGAGAAACGTAATCCAGCCGATCAAAATACGGCAAAGCTTTCTGATAGGTTTTGTATTCTATGAGTTTTTCTGTGCCACGATGCAAAAGGCCGATATGGGGCACGGCACGTGCCACTACCTCGCCTTCCATTTCCAAAACCAAGCGCAACACACCATGCGCGGAGGGATGCTGAGGCCCGAAGTTGAGTGCGTGAGAATCAATTTCCACAATTTTGCGTGGTTCTTCTTCCGCCACTTTTTCGGGCACAAGGCTTTCTGGAACATCTTGATGCAGCACAGTATCTGCTGCTTCAACAAAGCTATTTTTCAATTCAGTCATCAGCCGGACCTCTTCATGCCCTGTCTGACTTCATGCGCTTTTTCGTCTCCCGGCAAAGTCAGCATGCCTTCCCATGGGGAAACGAAATCAAAATCACGAAAATCCTGTGTTAAAGAAACAGGTTCTTTCACAACTTGCCTGCGTTCCACATCGTAACGGACCTGTTCATAACCCGTTAATGGGAAGTCCTTACGCAGTGGATGTCCTTCAAACCCATTATCTGTAAGGATACGCCGCATATCGGGCTGATTGGAAAAGACCACTCCAAACAGATCGTAGCATTCACGCTCCCACCATGTGGCACAGGGCCACAAATGGTGCACAGAAGGTACGGGCATAATTTCATCTGTTTGCACAATCACCCGGATACGGTGGTTATGTGTGACAGACAGCAAATTATAAACAACATCAAACCGCCGCGGTCGTTCGGGAAAATCTACCCCGCACAAATCCATCAACTGTTCAAAGCGATAGGATGGATGATCCCTTAGCAATTCGAGAAAATGCAATAAGTGATCGCGTTCTATACGAACAACCAACTCACCTTTTTCTACTGCCGCATAGGATACGGAAGGCAAGGTTACCATGAAGGTAAAGGCCATGGCAGACAGCCGCCCCTCAAGGCGACCTTGCCGAGGATTTACAGGAAGTTCAGCCACGAAGAATGGTCCCCGTCCGACGTATTTTTTTCTGAAGCAGCATAATGCCGTAAATCAAAGCCTCTGCCGTTGGTGGGCAGCCCGGCACATACACATCTACAGGCACGATGCGGTCACACCCCCGCACAACAGAATACGAATAGTGATAATAGCCGCCTCCATTAGCGCAGGAGCCCATGGAGATAACCCAGCGTGGTTCGGCCATCTGCTCGTACAATCGGCGCAGCACAGGGGCCATTTTGTTGGTAAGCGTGCCAGCCACAATCATAACATCAGACTGACGCGGAGACCCACGCGGGATGATGCCCATGCGATCCAGATCATACCGCGGCATGTAAGCGTGGATCATTTCCACCGCGCAGCAAGCAAGCCCAAAGGACATAGGCCACAAACTGCCTGTTCGCCCCCAGTTTACCAACTTATCCAAATTGGCAACAACAAAGCCTTTTTCGGCCAGAACCCCTGTAATGCCCCGCACAACAGCATCTTGCTCTGGGCCGGGTGGAAGCGCTTCGCGGTTCCATAGCACCGCATCCTGCTGGTTGGCTGTCATGGCTGTATCTCCCTCACCTCAATCCCAATCCAGCGCGCCTTTGCGCCATTCGTACAAAAAGCCAATGCCCAGCACGGCCAGAAATCCAAGCATGGAAAGAAAGCCAAACAGCCCAATGCGCCCCAGCGTGATGGCCCAGGGAAACAGGAATGCAACTTCCAGATCGAAAATGATGAACAGGATGGCAACCAGATAAAAACGCACATCAAAACGGCGGCGCGCATCATCAAATGCTTCAAAACCGCATTCATAAGCTGTCAGTTTTTCGGAATACGGTTTCTGGTGGCCGCTCAGCAGCGCCATACCCAGCATGGCGGCGGCAATAATAACCGACATGCCCCCAAACACGAGAACTGGCGCGTAATCACCAAGAACAGACTGCATGGTGTGGTTCCTGCACATGTTTAAGCCGCAGTGGCTTGTGTTTCATGCAGCAACCCTAGCCCCAACATCCTACACACGGATATGCACGAACGCGTTGGGTATGGGGCACTTTCTTGTGAAGGCCGAATTTTAAGGAGAAATTGAGGAGCCAGAGAATGCTCTGACAAACACCACACACAGGCAGCAATGGAACTAAGTCCATTGTGCGTGTGGGTTACCATTTGGGGAAAATGGTGGGCAATGACGGGATCGAACCGCCGACCATCTCGGTGTAAACGAGACGCTCTACCGCTGAGCTAATTGCCCGCGCCCTATGTGCCATAAACAGAAAAGGCCGACAACCCCTTTTTTTGAGATTGTCGGCCTTTTTCAGAAAAAATTTTCTGACGGAATTAACCGCTGACGGCATCCTTTAGCGCCTTGCCCGGCTTGAAGCGGACAGAGGTGGAAGCAGGGATATCGATTTCTTCACCCGTACGTGGGTTACGGCCTTTAGCAGCCTTGCGGGTTGCGGTCACAAATGTGCCAAAACCAACCAGACGCACTTCCTGCTTTGTGGACAGGGCCTTTTCGATCGCACCGAATACGGCATCGACCACTTCACCGGCTTTTGCCTTGGGCAGGTCAACAGCTTCAGCCACGGCTGAAACGAGTTCCTGCTTGTTGAGCGGCTTCTCCATCCTTACGCCTTTCTATTTCTTATATCTGTTCGGAACGGCGGGCGGCCTTTTCGTCCGCCTGTCCGCTACCTGAACGCACTATGAAGCCGTTTTTCGCCACGTCAACCAAGCAAACGCAACTTCGTACGCTCTTAGCCCTTCTATTCAGTGTGGCAACACCGGAAGAGCGGATTCTCCACCTGCTGCTGGCAGTGGATCTGGCACATCTTCCCACTCAATTGGCTGAGGCTGACGCACCAGCGCACGCGCCAGAACTTCATCCACATGAGAGACAGGAACGATTTCCAGTTTCTTCTTCACGTTTTCAGGGATTTCCGTAAGGTCCTTCTCATTTTCCTTGGGAATGAACACTGTACGAATACCCGCACGCAAAGCCGCAAGCAGCTTTTCTTTCAAGCCACCAATAGCCAGCACACGCCCACGCAATGTGATTTCACCTGTCATGGCGACATCCCGACGAATGGGAATACCTGTCAGCACACTCACTAAGGATGTGACCATAGCCACACCGGCCGAAGGACCATCTTTGGGAGTCGCACCTTCTGGCACATGCACATGGAAGCTGCGCTTATCAAACAAGGTGGGCACAATGCCAAAGCTAGTTGCCCGACTCCGCACAAAGGAGAACGCTGCAGAAATGCTCTCCTTCATAACGTCGCCCAGCTTACCGGTTTCAACAATACCGCCCTTGCCTGGCACCATAACACTTTCAATGGTCAGGATTTCCCCGCCCACTTCGGTCCAAGCCAGACCGGTTACAACGCCAACCATGTCTTCTGCTTCGGTTTCCCCATAGCTGAAACGACGCACACCTGCGTATTTGTCCAGATTCTTAGGAGTAACAGAAACCTTCTTAGCCTTACCGGTGACAATTTCTTTCACGGCCTTACGGGCAAGCCCCGCAAGTTCACGTTCCAGATTACGCACGCCAGCCTCACGCGTGTAATAGCGAATCAGATCCCGCACGGCGTCATCTGTAATCGACCATTCATCCGGTTTGAGGTTATGCGCCTGTGTCTGCTTGGAAATAAGGTGGCGCTTGGCAATTTCCACCTTCTCGTCTTCTGTGTAACCGGACAGACGAATGATTTCCATACGATCCAGCAGAGGCTGCGGCATGTTCAGGCTATTCGCCGTTGTAACGAACATGACATCAGACAGATCATAATCCACTTCCAGATAATGATCTGCAAATGTGCTGTTCTGCTCTGGATCCAACACTTCCAGCAGTGCAGATGCTGGATCTCCACGCCAATCAGAACCCAGCTTGTCAATTTCATCCAGCAGGAACAGCGGATTCGAAACTTTCGCCTTCTTCATCCCCTGAATGATCTTGCCAGGCATGGAGCCAATATACGTACGCCGATGACCACGAATTTCAGCTTCATCCCGCACGCCACCCAATGACATACGTACGTAATGCCGCCCCGTTGCCTTGGCGATAGAACGTGCCAAAGACGTTTTACCAACACCGGGAGGACCTACCAAGCACAGAATCGGGCCTTTCAGCTTCTGAGACCGGCTTTGAACAGCCAGATATTCCAGAATCCGTTCTTTAACTTTTTCTAGCCCGTAGTGATCTGCATCCAGAATTTTTTCTGCTTCTGTCAGATCATGCTTTACCTTGGTGCGCTTTTTCCACGGAATACTCAGCAGCCAATCCAGATAATTCCGCACAACTGTAGATTCGGCAGACATCATGCTCATGCCGCGCAGTTTTTTAAGCTCCGCTACAGCTTTTTCGTGTGCTTCCTTAGAGAGCTTGGTTTTGGCAATGCGTTCTTCCAGTTCGGATGTTTCATCCTTACCGTCTTCGCCTTCACCCAGCTCCTTCTGAATCGCCTTGAGCTGTTCGTTCAGATAATACTCGCGCTGCGTTTTTTCCATCTGACGCTTAACGCGGTTGCGAATTTTTTTTTCGACCTGAAGAACATCAATTTCCGCCTCAATATGTGCGAAAACCTTTTCCAGTTGCGCCATCACTGTTGGCGCTTCCAGAATTTCCTGTTTTTCCGCAATCTTGAGGTTCAGGTGGCTGGTTACGGTATCTGCCAGCTTAGCCAGATCACTGATCTGGTTCAGAGAGACCAGCACCTCGGACGCAATCTTTTTGTTGAGCTTCATATACTGCTCAAACTGAGACACGATAGAACGGCCAAGTGCTTCGGCTTCTGGCCCTTCAGCCGCCTGCTCTGGCATGTCCTCAATATCGGCCTCAAAGTGCCCTTCCACCTCGTGCAAGGTTTTTACGCGTACGCGCTTCACACCTTCCACCAGCACCTTCACGGTGCCATCCGGCAGTTTTAGAAGCTGCAGAATGGTTGAAAGTGTACCCACCCGATAAATATCATCGGCGGAAGGATCGTCCTGCGCAGCATCCTTCTGGGCGACCAGCAGGATATGACGGTCATCTTTGGTGACCGTTTCCAACGCTTTTACAGATTTCTCACGCCCAACAAACAAGGGCACGATCATGTGCGGGAACACCACAATATCGCGCAGTGGCAGCACAGCCACATGCACAGGGGCCTTAACTTCCTGCACTTCTGGCTCTGCCGTAGCTTCTACTGCTGTTGTGGTTTGAGGTGTGGCTTCTGCTGCCACTTCCGGCTTGGTTTTTGTTGCAGTCCGGCGCCTGCGTTTCACTGGTTTTTCGTTATCAGCCATGATGATGACCTCCTGACAAGGACGATCCGGACACGGCACCCGCCTTGCGGCATACCCTATTCCGTACAAGAGCCAACGCGGTGAAAGCTCTTTTGTCTATCCTTATGTCGTTATTCACAGCGTTTTACACAATGGGACAGTGACAAAAACAGCGCTGGAGCATGTGCCGCCAGCGCTGTTTTGTGAATATTCCCCAACTTAAGCAGATTGTTCTGCCGGGATTTCTTTCTTTTTCCCGTAGACATAGACCGGACTAGCCTTGCCTTCCGCGACATCCCGGTTAACCACCACTTCCTCTACATTTTCGAGGCCCGGCAGATCGAACATGGTCGACATTAGGATACTTTCCAGAATGGAACGTAGCCCACGTGCGCCAGTCTTTCGCACAATAGCGCGATCTGCGATGGCTTTGAGTGCATCATCCGTGAAGTCCAGCTGCACATCTTCCATCTGGAACAAACGCTGATACTGCTTGACCAACGCATTCTTGGGTTCTGTCAGAATCTTGATAAGCGCAGCTTCATCCAGATCACCCAGCGTTGCGATAACTGGCAGACGCCCGATGAATTCCGGAATCAAACCAAACTTCATCAAGTCTTCCGGTTCCACGTCGTGCAGGATTTCCCCTGTCTTACGCTCATCCGGGGCGCGCACATCGGCGCCAAACCCAATGTTGGTTCCTTTACCGCGGGCAGAAATAATCTTGTCCAACCCAGCAAAAGCACCACCACAGATAAACAGCATGTTGGTGGTATCTACCTGCAGGAACTCCTGCTGCGGATGCTTGCGCCCACCCTGTGGCGGAACAGAAGCGACTGTGCCTTCCATAAGCTTCAGCAGCGCCTGCTGCACACCTTCACCACTTACATCACGGGTAATGGAAGGGTTGTCTGACTTTTTGGAAATCTTGTCGATTTCATCAATATACACAATGCCACGCTGTGCACGTTCAACATTGTAGTCAGATGCCTGCAACAGCTTGAGAATAATGTTTTCAACATCTTCCCCCACATACCCTGCTTCTGTCAGGGTTGTGGCGTCTGCCATTGTAAAAGGCACATCCAGAATACGCGCCAGTGTCTGAGCAAGCAGGGTTTTACCGGAGCCTGTAGGACCAATAAGCAGGATGTTGGATTTTGCAATCTCAACATCACCGGCTTTGGCAACCTGCGTCAGGCGCTTGTAATGGTTATGCACAGCCACAGACAAAACCTTTTTGGCTTGAGCCTGCCCGATAACATAATCATCCAGAACCTTGCAGATTTCCCGCGGTGTCGGCACACCCTCGCGCGATTTGACAAGGGATGTCTTGTTCTCTTCACGGATGATATCCATGCAGAGTTCAACACACTCATCACAAATGAACACCGTGGGGCCGGCAATCAGCTTGCGGACCTCATGTTGTGACTTTCCACAGAACGAGCAGTAAAGCGTATTCTTGGAATCACCGGACTTCGTATTCATCAGCCCACTCCCTCGATCATCCCAGGCCCCATCGCACCGAGAGCCGAGTCCCAGAACGTGTGTGCCTGCCTTACGGCAGGCGTCTTCCCTATTGTAACAGGAAGATTACTGTACGCCAGATTAAGGATGACTTTTATCCTTCTTGCCTGTTTCTGTCGCCTTATGGTGGCTGATCACCTCATCCACAATCCCGAAGGACTGAGCTTCGTGGGCGGACATGTAAGTATCACGCTCCAACTTCTGCTCAATTTCCTCCAACGTGCGACCTGTATGTTCACGGTAGATTTCATTCAGCTTCTGACGAATGATCAGAATTTCACGCGCCTGAATTTCAATATCACTCGCCTGACCCTGCGCGCCACCAGAAGGCTGATGCACCATAACGCGCGCATTTGGCAGCGCGAAACGACGCCCTTTTTCACCCCCAGCCAGCAACAAGGAGCCCATAGAGGCTGCCTGCCCGATGCACACTGTGCTTACGGGGCTGCGGATGTACTGCATGGTATCATAAATTGCCAAACCGGCAGAAACCACGCCACCCGGGCTGTTGATGTAAAAAGAGATTTCCTTGTTCGGGTTCACGCTTTCCAGATACAGAAGCTGCGCGGAAATCAAGGATGCAACCTGATCGTACACGGGACCAGTCAGGAAGATGATCCGCTCTTGAAGCAGGCGGGAATAGATATCAAACGCCCGCTCACCGCGAGAGGTCTGTTCGACCACCATCGGTACCAGCGCATTGCTGAAAATCTCAACGGGATCACGATCCCTCATACCACTCATTCCCGTATAAAAAACTGAATTAGCCCTTCCCGCCTTCCTGCGCAAACACAAGAAAGCTCAGGCACTCTGGTTCAAGATAGAGATAAAGTGGAAAGATGCCACCCCGGAAAAGAAAAACATGCCCAAAAAGAATGTCCCGCCAGTTCACACTGGCGGGACACGGCCTTTTTCTTATTAGATATTCGCTGGTGGAATATCTGAAAGTTCCTCTGGTGTGACCTCTTTATCCGTCACTTTAGCCAGTTCAATCAGGTAATCGACAACCTTGTTTTCAAAGATTGGCCCCCTGAGGGATTCTGCGGCCTGCGGATTCTTCTGGAAGAATTCGAACACCTGCTTTTCCTGACCCTGATAGCGCATGGCTTCTGCCCGCACTGCCCGGCCCAATTCGTCCGGCGTAACCGTAATATTGTTCTTACGGCCAATTTCAGCCAGAAGCAGACCCAACTTTACGCGGCGTTCCGCAATTTTGCGGTAATCAGCGCGAAGGGTTTCTTCGTCTTTGTTCTTGTCTTCGTCATCAAGCTGGCCAGACTTACGGTCTTCTTCAACGCGCGCCCAGATCTGGTTGAATTCTGCATCCACCATGCCTTCTGGCGCGGTGAAATCAGTTTTCTTTGCCAGTTCATCCAGCAGCTCACGTTTGATACGCAGACGAGAAAGCTGATCATATTCGCCTTCAATCTGCTTGCGAATCAGATCTTTGAGCTGATCAAGGCTTTCAAAGCCCATCTTCTTGGCCAGTTCATCATCAATCGGCGCATCAACAGGCTTCTTGATCTGCTTGGCTTTGATATCGAAGGTTGCTTCTTTACCTGCCAGCTCAGTTGCGCCGTAATCTGCGGGGAAAGTTACCGTAATAACTTTTTCTTCACCCGGCTTCATGCCTTCGATCTGCTCAGCAAACCCAGGAATAAAGCCTTCACCGCCGATTTCAACGTTCACATCTTCAGCGGAACCGCCTTCGAAGGGAACACCGTCGCGCTTACCAACAAAATCGATAGCTACCACATCACCTTTGGCAACGGGGCGAACTTCTTCCACCACTTCAAAAGTGCGGCCGCGCTTAGCGATATCTTCCAGCACCTTGTTGATGGCTTCATCGCTTACGTTCGCCTTCAGGCGTGTCAGCGTGAGATCAGACAGGTCTGGCACAGCGATTTCTGGCAGAAGCTCTGCTTCAACTGTGAATTCCAGATCTTTTCCATCATCGGCCTGACCCGAAACCAGATCTACCTTAGGCTGACCAGCAGGACGGATACCGCGTTCGTCAAAAACGTTACGCAGAGCATCAGATACCGTCTGTTCCAGCACTTCTGCCCACACGCTTTCGCCGTAACGCTGCTTGGCCAGAGAAACAGGCACCTTACCCGGACGGAAGCCCGGCAGATTTAGGTTTGCTGCAACTTCCTTCAGCCGCGCATCACGCTTGCTGGCAATTTCCGCCGCTGGAACTGTTACGGTAAAACCACGCTTCAGCCCTTCGGAAAGGGTCTCGGTAACCTGCATCGGTCAGGCCTTCCTTTCGGTACAAAACTCAAACACCCGCTACGCAAAGGCCGTCGCGGACCAGGACGGGAGCATGACTAAAATAAATTGGTACGGGTGGAGGGACTTGAACCCCCACGACTTGCGTCACCAGAACCTAAATCTGGCGTGTCTACCAATTCCACCACACCCGCTCACAATGCTCACCGTCACGAGTTGGGTGGACTTAACCCAAACATTCGCTCACGGCAAGATGCCGATGTGCGAGTTCACCCTCTGTTTCTGCATATGAGCTGCTTTTTCTCGCGCAGCGCCCAAATGAAGGTCCAAATCTTCCGCCACAGGCCACGGCCCGGCTTGCCGCCCAGCCTCCCCATGCAGCCACACGCCAGCACATGCAGCCTCCCACTCCGGCATACCAGCAGCCAGCAGGGCTGAAATAACACCAGAAAGTGTATCCCCTGAGCCCGCTGTGCCTAAAGCTGGAGTTGCATGGTCATTAATTGCAAGCCGCCCGTCTGGCGCCGCAATCATGGTGGAAGCCCCTTTTAGAACCACCACAGCCCCAATCTGCTGGGCCGCCTGCCGAATATGCTCTGGCGGATTACTGCCCACTGGGCCGAATACACGGGTAAACTCTCCAACATGCGGCGTTATAACTGCAACGCCTTTAAGTTTTTCAGGGTCGCCCGCAGAAGCGCTTAAAGCACCGGCATCAGCCAAAACGCTCTTTTCTGCCGCTAACAACACCGGCAGCGTGGCCTGCACTTCCGCCTCTGTTAAACCGGGGCCGCAAACCCACACGCGGCGGCGCTTGTCTTGCAACAATGTCGGCAACGGTGCCGCATCTACAATAAGGCCGGGCGCACCCAGTTTATAAGCCGCAGCACCCGCCCCAGCAGCCACACGCACCAAACCAGCACCGGCAGCGCGTGCACCGCCTGCACATAAGCGGGTTGCACCCGGCATGGATTCGCCCGCGCAAATACTCACTACACCGCGCGTATATTTATGACTTTCAGGGCCGGGAATCGGCAAATGCCACAAGCCGGGCTCATTCCGCCACGTTGTTGGAGGCACCTGATCCAACGCAGTTTCTGGGATTCCGATATCTGCCAGAATCAACCGCCCCAGATATTCTCTGCCCGGATATAGTAAATGCCCCGGCTTGAACCGGCAGAACGTCACCGTCATGGCGGCCTGCGGTGCATATCCACGCACCAAGCCTGTCGCGCCATCCACACCTGAAGGCATATCAACAGCAACAATACGCCGCGCCGCTTGCAGAACTTCAACAGGCAAACCCGTAACGTCTCTGCTCAATCCTGCACCGAAGATAGCATCAACCACCAAATCTGCCCGCGCAGATTCCTGTGCTGAAAATGGCACGCGAACACCTCGGAATCGGGCCGAGGCTTCTGCCGCCGCGCCGCCCAGCTTGGGCGCCACCATTTCCGCTACAGCCACAGGCCAACCTGCATCATGAAGATGCCGCGCAACCACGTATCCATCCCCCCCGTTATTGCCGGGGCCACACAGCACAAGCACGCGGGCTGGCTTTTCGTATCGGAAAATAGCGCGTGCCACCGCGCGGCCAGCATTTTCCATCAATACGGAAACGGGCACAGTCTGCGCCGAAATATGGTCAATTTTCTCCATTTCATCAGGGGAATAAACGCTCAGAAGAGAAGGATATATTGCTGCCATACCGAGCCTCCACACATAGAGCAGACGATAATTTGTGCAAATATAGCCTCTTGCGCAGTGTCCGTCCCCTTGGCAATCAGGCAGCAGACAAGCGTTGGACGATACCCCCTTCCCCGCCCCGCGCCTTTTTCCTGCATTAACGCCAAGCGGAGTTCAGCATGCCCCATTCCATTCTCTGGAGCCTTGTTCTCACCCTCCACCTTGTCAGCATCATCTTGTGGATTGGTGGTGGTGCCTATGCCGTTATTATTTTGCGCCCGAGCCTGCGCTTACTGGATGCAACGCAGCGCAATTCTGTGCATTTGCAGACATTGGCCCGCTTTTTTAAGGTTTTAACACACGTTATCCCCACAGCACTGATTACCGGCTGGCTGCTGATTATTCATGAAGGTGGGTTTGCAAACGCACCATGGACAACCAACCTCATGCAGCTTTTGGGCGTTATCATGGCTGTGCTGTTTGTTATGATGTACACAGGGCCTTACCAGAAAGCACGGCGCTCCATCCGCCCGCAGCCTTCTGTGTTCGACTCCATCCGCTCCCGCGTGCTGCTTATTGTTGCGTTGGGCGTGCTGGCAGTGCTTTCTGCCTGCCTTGGCCATCCTTTTGCCTAAGAAACACAGTAACATTCTGCCAAAAACTTGATTTCAGGCCAAAACAGCTTTATCGGAACAAACGCCTGACCGGGTAGATACGTGAATCGGTGCCTCAGTCACTTTAGTTGAGGCACCCCGATACGGGCAGGCTCTTCAGCCAGTGCTGACAACAGACAGACCTACGGTTCCGAGAGCAGATTGACAGCTAAAACGCCCGCCTCCCCCCGCAAGACAGCAACACGTAGCCGCAAAAAAACGGCTACCCCTGCCCCTGTGAGCGCAGCAGACGCCGCAGAAGATACGGGCACGGCAACCGAAGCTCCCGCTGAAAAAGCGGTTGCAGCCGAGGCAAAACCTGCCCCCAAAAAACGTGTTGTAAGACGCCGGAAGCCAAAAGTAGAAAAAGCTGAAGAACCAGCTCCAATCGCCCCAGAACAGGCCGAAGCAACCCTAGCAACAGAAGTTCCCGCTCCCGTAGAAGCCGCGGCTTCTGCTGTTGAGGTTGTTGAGCAAGCGCCTGAAGTTGCGCCGGAACCCCCTGCGGAAAAGCAGCCTGCTCCAAAAGCCAAAGCAGAAGAAAACGCCACTCCAGAACTGGTTCCTGCTGAAAAAACCGCAGAAATTACCGTTGAAGCCGCAGAAGATACGGACTCCATCACATTTGCTGATCTGGAACTCTCCGAGCCTCTCCTACGTGCTATTTCGGACATGAGCTACACACACCCCACCCCCATTCAGGCTCAGGCTATTCCGGCCATTCTGATGGCGCGGGATGTTATGGGCGTTGCACAGACAGGAACGGGTAAGACTGCGTCCTTCACGCTACCCATGCTGGAGATTTTGGCGGATTCGCGGGCACGGGCCCGTATGCCGCGCTCCCTTATTCTGGAACCCACGCGTGAACTGGCGCTGCAGGTTGCAGAAAATTTTGTGAACTACGGCAAATACCTCAAGCTCAACCATGCTCTGCTGATTGGCGGAGAAAGCATGGCAGATCAGAAAGAAGTGCTGAACCGTGGTGTGGATGTGCTGATTGCCACCCCCGGCCGCCTGCTTGATCTGTTTGAACGCGGCGGTTTGATGCTGAACCACACCGGCATTCTGGTGATTGATGAAGCTGACCGTATGCTGGATATGGGCTTCATTCCCGATATTGAAAAAATTGTCGGGCTGTTGCCTCCTAACCGGCAAACACTGCTGTTCTCCGCCACTATGGCGCCGACCATCCGTAAGCTGGCAGATACCTTCCTGCATTCTCCCAAAGAAATTACGGTTGCACGGCAATCTTCTGTGGCCACAACCATTACAACCGGCATTGTGGTGGTGGATGAATACAGCAAGCGGGAAACGCTCCGCCAACTGTTGAAAGACCCTGCGCTACAGAATGCTATTGTGTTCTGCAATCGTAAGCGTGATGTGGATATTTTAACCAAATCGCTCGTGAAGCATGGCTTTTCAGCCGCCGCTTTACATGGCGATTTGCCCCAGTCCGTGCGCTTTTCCACGCTGGAAAAATTCAAGAACGATGAACTGAAAGTGCTTGTGTGCTCAGACGTAGCCGCACGTGGCATTGATATTGGCGGTCTTTCGCACGTCTTCAATTTTGATCTGCCCTTCCATGCAGAAGACTATGTGCACCGAATCGGACGTACTGGCCGTGCAGGGCGTGAAGGCCACGCGTACAGCATTGCAACGCCGTATGATAAAGCGCTGGCCGAAGCTATTGAAAAGCTGACAGGCAAAGAAATTCCGCGCATGGCGCTGGATGGTGTGAAGCAGCTTGAATGGTCTGATGAAAAGCGGCCACCGGCTGGGCGCGCACGTAAACCCCACACACCACAGCGTAATCGGGAACGTGAAAATCCAGCTCCTGCAGCACGCGAACAGCAGCAGCCTGAAGCCAAACTCCAGCAGACAGCACGCCCAGAACGTCAGCCTACGCGCAATACACGCCATCAGCGGGATGAAATTCCGCCCGCTCCCGGTGGTGACGTACAGGGCTTTGGCGATATGGTGCCAGCGTTCATGCTGCTGCCGCGCCGAAACTCTGTTAGGCCTGCCTCACCGGGCACAGATGCAACGGCTGAACGCGCCGCAGATACGCACGCCTGAACATAATCTGTGACTGAAACTTACGATACGGATGTTCTCTATCTGGCAACGCAGGGCGATGGTGCCGTGCGTACGCCAAATGGTTCTGTAGTTTACGTTCCGGAAACTCTTGCTGGTGAGCATGTGCGTCTGAATAAAAATTCAGATGGCAAGTGGCAGCTTGTTGAAGTTCTTCAACCTTCACCAGACCGGCAAATACCGCCCTGCTCCTTGTTTGAACACTGCGGTGGCTGCACGCTCCAACATGTAAAGCCTGCTGCTATTTTGCAGTGGAAAATGGCTACTGTTCAACACGCTTTACAAAAGGCTGGGTTTAACAACCTTCCGGCATTTTCTGCCGAGCAGGTGCAGCCATACTCTCGCCGTAGAGCAGATCTGGCAGTAAGGCGTCAGCCTGATGGCATCATCATTGGGCTTCATGCGCGCAATAGCCACGCCGTTACAGACCTTACCACCTGCGTTGTGTTGCACCCCGACATTCTAGCGGCCCTACCCGCTTTTCGGGCCACACTCCGCAGCTTGAATGCCATTCGGCGTGAAGCCAATTTACATATCAATCTGCTGGATTCTGGGCTGGATGTTCTGTTGCAAACAGATGGGCCGCTAACTGCACCAGACCGCGTGCGTTTGGCGCAACTGGCTACAGAGCAGCGCATTCCGCGTATCAGTTGGCAGTTGATTAAAGATACAGGTCAGCCAGAAGTCGCGGCACAATCAGGCTCTGTTGTTCAGACAATTGCTTCTCACCAAATTACACCGCCACCTGGCACTTTTTTGCAGGCAACAGGTGAAAGTGAGAAATATATTCAGGATGCCGTTGTAAAAAGCCTGCCCGCCAAGCTGAACCGCCGTGATATTATTACCGAGCTTTATGCTGGTTGTGGCACTCTTACGTTTTCATTGGCAGAACGTGCCCGCGTAAACGCTTACGAAGGCTATGCACCCGCTTTGGAAGCCCTGAAGAAAGCGACAGGCGGCACACGAATCAGCACATTCTGTCGGGACCTAAACCATCAGCCGGTTTTGGCTAAGGAAATAGCAGCTTCCGCTGTAGTTGTGCTGGACCCCCCGCACGCAGGGGCAAAGTTGCAAATGCGCCAGATTGCTCAAGGGTTACCCACCCACATTATTTATGTAAGCTGTAACCCCGCCGCCTTGGCGCAGGATGCAAACCTGCTGGCCAAAGCTGGATATACGGTGGAAAATGTAACTGTAATTGACCAGTTTTTATGGTCTGCAGAAATTGAAGCCATTTGTAGCTTCAAACGTGAAAACTCTCGCCGCAGCCGCAACGGCCTTTCTCGTTAGGGTTGGAAAACACAAACCCGGCCTCCAGATCACCTTCCTGATAATCCATTTCAGAACCAATCAGGTAAAGCGTAGCTTTGCGATCTACCAGCAAGGTTATGCCGTGATCTTTTACCACTTCATCACTCTCACCTGCTGTATCCACAAACTGCATGTCATATGCTTTGCCGGAGCAGCCTTTGGTGCTTACAGAAATACGCAGCAACTGGCCCGCATGTGCCGTGGCATATAAATGCTGCAACCGATCTGCCGCAGCTTGAGACACCCGCATAAGAGGAGGAAGTTCCCGCTTTGTGGGAGCAACAGCCGTTTTCTGAGACATTTTATACCCTCACCTTGTTTTCGGTTCAGAACATGTTCAGCGCGAGACGGGCTTCATCACTCATACGCGACATATCCCACGGTGGATCCCATACCACTTCCACTTCAGCGGATTTTACGCCCGGCACTTTTTCCACTGCTTCTTTCACCTGTACAGGCAGCTCCTGCGCACTGGGGCAGTTGGGGGCTGTTAGTGTCATTTCAATACGCACGCGGCCATCATCATACAGGTCGATTGCGTAAATCAGGCCAAGTTCATAGATGTTCACCGGAATTTCCGGGTCATGCACTGTGGCAATCGCCTCAATAACCGCATCTTCCGAAACTGCACCGGCAGACTGCGGTTTAGCGGGCTGTTCTGCCCCCTCATCCGGTGTCCAGCTTTCTACTTTTCCGGCTTCATTTCCGGCAGGTGCATGATCAGCATGCAGCACATCGGCAGAAGCCTCTGCTGTTTTAGCTTCCTTTTCTACTCCTGGTAGAACGGGAGCATGCACGTCTTCAGACGTCGGCATGAGAAAGCGCCTCCTTTAACGCAATCCAAGGCAGTTCGGCACATCGTATCCGTGCCTTGTGAGACCGCAGAGGCTGGAAAACCTCTAACGGCCCTAATGAAGTATCCGCCGGTGCGGCAGGGGAACTTTGCCCCACCAGCATGGCAGAAAACCGACCAGATAGGCTGACAGCTTGCGCAACATCCAAACCAGAAACCTGCTGCGCCATTAAATCAGCCGCTGCTGCACAAATGGCGCATCCACGTGTGGTGTGACGCACACTTTGGATATGGGTTGCATCCAGTGCGATATCCACCCGTGTTTTATCCCCACACATGGGGTTTTTGCCTTCGCCCTGCACTGAAGGTGCTTCCAGCTTGCCCGCATATTGCGGAGCACGCGCGCGCTCTACAATCACGCGGTCATACAGGGCATCAGAATCTGGCACGGTTTGTGTCACACAAAAAATTCCCGGATACGCACCAACGTATCGGCAAGCGCGTCTATTTCTTCCTGCATGGTATAAATACCAAAGCTGGCACGTGCTGTGGCCGTTAGCCCCAAGCGACGCATAAGCGGCTCTGCACAATGGTGGCCCGCACGTACGGCAATACCGTTGCGATCCAGCAACGTAGCAATATCATGCGGGTGCACATCTGCCATGGTAAAGGAAATAACGCCTCCACGCTCTTTAGGCTGCCCAACAATGTTCAGCCCCGGAACAGTGCTCAGACGCCCCAACGCGTAGCTGGTTAAAGCCTGTTCATGCGCTGCAATGGCATCAAAACCAAACTTTTCCACCCAAGCAATTGCAGCACCAAGGCCTATGGCTTCAACAATCGCAGGCGTGCCCGCTTCAAACTTATGTGGAACATTCGCCCATGTGGATTTTTCAAATGTTACGGTGGAGATCATGTCCCCCCCGCCCATAAATGGCGGCATATCTTCCAGTAGCGCACGCCGCGCCCACAAAACACCAATGCCGGTTGGGCCATATAGCTTATGCCCGGTAAAGGTATAAAAATCTGCTCCCAAAGCCTGTACATCTGTGCGGTGGTGCACCACGGCCTGGCTGCCATCAAACAGCACCAGCGCACCGGCTGCATGCGCCATATCAGCAATCTGGCGCGCTGGTGTAATGGTGCCCAGCACGTTGGACATATGGGTAATAGCAACAAGTGCTACTTTGCCATCAGACAAAAGCTGGCCGAACGCATCCATATCCAGATCACCAGCATCGGTAATCGGGGCTATGCGCAATTCAATGCCCATACGGTCACGCAGCATCTGCCACGGCACTAGGTTGGCATGGTGTTCCATTTCGGAAATAACCACAGCCTGCCCCGGCGTAAGCAGAGAACCAAAGGAATACGCAACCAGATTAATAGCTTCTGTGCTGTTACGGGTAAAAACAATTTCTTCCCGCGAAGGTGCGTTGAGAAAGCCCGCAACCTGATCTCTAACAGCTTCATAAGCCTCGGTTGCACGTTCACTCAGCCAATACAGGCCACGGTGAATGTTGGCATACTGATGGTGCATGGTGTGCACCATAGCATTGATAACGGCATCCGGCTTTTGGGCCGAAGCGGCGCTATCCAGAAACACTAACGGGCGATCGTGCACTTTTTCCGACAGAATAGGAAACTGCTTACGAATAGCAGCCAGATCCAGCCCGGATGTGTCTGTAATAGAAGGATGAGACATTACGCGGCCTTCCTTTCAGCAGAAAAACGGATTGCCAGCATGGCGCGGCAGTATTCCTGCGCCGTTTCATCTTCAATGAGGGAAAGTGCTTCATCCAGAAACGCTGCAATCAGGATCTGGCGGGCCTGTGCCTCTGGCACACCACGGCTACGCATATAAAACAGTTGGTCATCATCCAGCGCCCCCACAGTTGCCCCGTGGCTGCAACGCACATCATCCGCATAGATTTCAAGCTCAGGCTTTGCGTCAATTTCTGCGTTTTCAGAAAGCAGCAATGCCTGATTCATCTGGTAGCCATCGGTTTTCTGGGCAACCTGTTCAACCAGCACCTTGCCTTGGAAAACACCCCGCGCGTGGCCATCCAGCACATTCCGAACAGTCTGGCGGGAAGTGCAGTCCGAAGCTGCATGGGTGATAACGCTCGTGATATCCCCCACCTGATGTTCTGCAAGATTTTGCGCACCATTTACATGCAACTGAGCATGTGGTGCCTTCAACCGTGCATGCACTTCATGCCGAGACAACAAGCCACCCAAACCAAGGGCAAAGCTATTGTAAACGCCATGCCCAGCAACCTGCACATAGGTTGTGGCCAACACTATGGCTTGCAGTCCTTCTGTCTGCAACGTGGTATGATAAAGTTTGGCTCTTTCTCCCACCGTTACTTCCATAACCGGATTATGGAAATACTGCCCAACACCTGCGCTGAGTGACAGCAAGGAAAGATGCGCACCTTCTTCCAACACCACGCTATGGCGTGGGTGGAAAGAGATTGCGGTATCGCCCGCTACACCCAGAGAAATCAGAAGCACGCGCCCTGCATCTGCACCCTTGGCAACGTGCAATGTGGCACCGTCTTCCACCAAAGCCGTGTTCAGCGCCACAAGAGGATCTCTATCCGGGCTGGCCTGCACATCTGATGCCAGATTGTTCTGGCTAAAAAAGGAAACATCCACACCTTCTGGCAGAAGGCTGAGATCTTTCACAAATCGGCCATTTACAAACACAATGCGTGGCACAGACTGCACCGTATCATGCTTGCTAAGCAGGTTATCCAACAGGCTTTTTGCCTGCGCTGCATCATATTGCGCTGGTGGGGCCTGAAATTCCTGCGCGGCTAATGGGCGCAGGCTGGTATATTTCCACGCCTCTATATGCCTGTCTGGCAAGCCGGTTCTGAGCAGTGCGCCAATGGCTGCTTGCTGCTCTACCCCTTCAACATCGTTCAGGCGTTGCGCGAACGAAGATAGAGGGCCGCTCATATCTTTGCTGATCGCGTTCACGCCGCCTCCGTCAGAAACTTGGTGTAGCCTTCCTGATCAATTCTCTTGGCCAGTTCTGGCCCACCAGAAAGAATAATCCGGCCTTTGGCCATAACGTGAATGCGGTCTGGCACCAGATAGTCCAGCAGCTTTTGGTGATGCGTAATAACCAGTGCAGAGAAATCTGGTGAGCGCAAACGGTTCACCCCTTCCGCCACAATACGCAGGGCATCCACATCCAGCCCACTATCGGTTTCATCCAGAATGGCGAAAGAAGGCTGAAGAAGTGTCATCTGCAACACTTCATTGCGCTTTTTTTCACCACCAGAGAACCCAACGTTGACGTTACGCTTGAGCATATCCGGCGCCATGGAGAGAGACTTGGCAGCCTCACGCGCCATTTTCAGAAATGCAACGGCATCCAGTTCTTCCAACCCACGGGCACGGCGCACAGCATTTACCGCCGTGCGCAGGAAATTGGCGTTATTCACACCCGGCAATTCAATAGGAGACTGGAACGCCAGAAACAGGCCCGCAGCAGCACGTTCTTCCGGCTCCATAGCCAGCAGATCCTGCCCCTTGAAGGTAACAGATCCAGCCGTAACCTCGTAATCCTCACGCCCGGCCAGAACATAGGAAAGGGTAGATTTACCACACCCGTTCGGCCCCATAATGGCATGCACTTCACCCGGCGGAATGGTGAGATCCACACCACGGAGAATCTGCTTTTCCTGCCCATCGGCATCAATCCGGGCGCACAGACCGGAAATTTCCAAAAACTGGCTCATGTTCTGTACTCCCTTAGCCTACGCTGCCTTCAAGGCTGATCTGCAACAGTTTCTGTGCTTCCACAGCAAATTCCATGGGCAGTTCCTTAAGAACATCCCGGCAGAAACCATTTACAATCAACCCAACCGCATCTTCTTCAGATAGGCCGCGCTGGCGACAATAAAAAAGCTGATCTTCTGAAATCTTGGATGTTGTGGCTTCGTGCTCAATACGCGCTGCCATGTTCCGGCTTTCGATATACGGCACAGTATGCGCGCCGCATTCATCACCAATCAGCAGGCTATCACACTGGGTGAAGTTACGTGCGCCAGAAGCCTTGGGCTGCACACGCACCAGACCGCGATATGTGCTGTCTGAGCGCCCTGCGCTGATAGTTTTCGCAATGATGGTGGAGCGGGTATTGCGCCCGATATGAATCATCTTCGTGCCTGTATCTGCCTGCTGGCAGTTGTTGGTAACAGCCACGGAATAGAATTCACCCACAGATCCATCACCTTGCAAAATGCAGGATGGATACTTCCATGTAATGGCAGAACCTGTTTCCACCTGTGTCCATGAAATTTTGGAGCGAGCCCCACGGCACGCGCCACGCTTGGTCACAAAGTTGTAGATACCGCCGCGCCCTTCGGAATCACCGGGGTACCAGTTCTGCACCGTGGAATATTTGATGGAAGAATCTTCCATCGCCACCAGCTCCACCACTGCCGCATGTAGCTGATTTTCATCCCGCATAGGGGCTGTGCAACCTTCCAGATAGGAAACGGAAGCACCATCCTCCACCACAATCAGGGTGCGCTCAAACTGCCCTGTATTGCGCGCATTGATACGGAAGTAGGTGGAAAGCTCCATCGGGCAACGCACCCCTTTGGGCACGTACACAAAAGAGCCATCGGTAAATACCGCGGAGTTAAGGGCGGCATAGAAATTATCTGCCACCGGCACTACGCTGCCCAGATATTTACGCACCAGTTCTGGATGTTCCTGCACGGCCTCAGAAATAGGGCAGAAGATCACCCCTGCTTCTTCCAAGGTTTTACGGAAAGTGGTGACAACGGAAACACTGTCAAACACCGCATCTACAGCAACAGGTGGACGCGCCGTTTCACCTTCGGGCAATTCCACACCTGCCAGCATAGCCTGCTCATGTAGGGGAATACCCAGTTTTTCGTAGGTTCTCAGAAGTTCCGGATCAACCTCATCCAGAGATTTCGGGCCTTCTTTCTTGCGCGGAGCGGCATAGTAATGCGCATCCTGATAATCAATCGGCGGGTAAGAAACCTTGGCCCACGTAGGCTCCTGCATGGACTGCCATTTGCGGAATGCCGTCAGGCGCCATTCCAGAAGCCATTCTGGTTCGTTCTTACGCGCAGAAATCAGGCGGACGATGTCCTCATTCAACCCTTTTGGGGCGAGATCCATCTGAATATCTGTTTCAAAGCCCCACTTGTAAGTGGACTGGCCGAGCTTTTCGACCGCTTCGCGGGTTTCAGTAACTGCCGGCATGGTTCAGATCCCCTCACGTGGCATAGCAGCGCTGGGCTGCGTATTGGATCGTGGCATGTTTGAAAAACACGATGCCTTGCTGCGCATGCTTTCCAAGGAAATGCCCTCCAACGTGGTTCGTATGGCCTGATTAATGGTATCCCAACTGCCACACAGACCGCACGACACGCCGGTATCACACTCTCCGCCATCTACACAGGCTGTGAGCGCAATCTTGCCATCTACGGCTGTAATAACACTGGCAACAGAAATATCTGCCAAATGTCTGGCAAGGCGGTATCCGCCCTTTGCCCCACGCTGGGAAAGCACAAACCCATGCGCAGACAGCACCTTAAGCACCTTGGCCACTGTTGGCTCTGGCACCCCTGTAATAGCTGCAAGTGTTGGAGACGTTACAACGCCTTCCTGCTCACCCAGTTTTACCAAGATGACGATTGCATAATCCGCCAGGCGGGAAAGTTTCAGCATTATCTGCCCTTGACCCAATTAAAGACCTGAGCGGTCCTGTTTCGGATACATGGCGACACACTGCCCTTGCGTCAACCCAAAACAAGCGGACAAAAGCATCCAGCGCAAACGTGATCGGCTGCCTTATTGCGCGTTCAACCCAAATAGAAGCCGCAATACAGCAAAAAGCAGCGCCCCCACACCAAAGCCAACCAGGGTGCCGTTAAACCGGATAAACTGCAGATCCTTACCAACCCGAAGTTCCAGTTTTTCAGCTATTTCCACAGCATTCCAGCCAGAAACCACACGGGAAATAAACTCTGCCATACGTTCACGCATGAAAGGGAGCATCTTCAAAACAGTGCGGTTTACGCTATCCATAATCCGTTGCCGCATGTTCTGATCATAGCGCATCTGGGCAGCCATGCGTTCAAGCGCATCCTGCACCACGGATGCTATGCGGCCTTCTGGATCTTCCACATCTGCTTCCACCATACGCCGAAAGCGCAGCCAGATGTCTCCCCACCACCCCACAACACTTTCATGGGAAAGCACGCTCATAATGGTTTGGGAAAACTCTTTTCCCTTTTCAGGGTCCGTTTCTATGCGGTCAATCTGGCCACGCACCCAGTTGGTAAAGCCTTCACGCAGGCTAGAATTCTGTGGGTCGATTCGCTCAAGTTCCTTGGCCGCTGCCAACAAAACCTTGGTGGCAATAGATCCACCAATGGCCCAACCAAGCAAACGACCGCCCTGTTCACGCACGCGCTCTTCAATCATCTGGCGCAGCGCGCCTTCTTTGGATTGTAACGCATCCTTGATCTGCTCAAGCAGAAAGGAGAGTACTTCCTGATGCTTGTCATCATCCACAAGGCTGCGCAGGGCACGCGCAATAATAGGTGCTAGATTACTGCCACCCAATAGCTTGGGCATAACACGGGCAACTGCATTGCTGGCGCGCCCATCTTCCAGCCTGTCCAGCATTTGGGGCAAAGAGCGTGTTATGGATTTTACCAAAGCATCCCGCGTGCCGGGATCATCCAGCATATCCGCCAAAAAAGCAGGAAGATCGACCTGCCCCAATACGCGCTCAACTTCCTTTTGGGTAAACACCTGCCCCGCAACAAACCGCCCCAGTGCGCGGCCAAGCCTATCCTTTTGTGCAGGTAAAATAGCGGTGTGCGGAATGGGCAAACCCATAGGCCGACGAAATAGCGCCACCACGGCAAACCAGTCTGCCAAGCCGCCTACAACGCCTGCCCGCGCCCCAGCCCGCAACATTTCCAGCCAGAATCCATCTCTTACCCATCCGGCGGCTGGTGCTGCATACCCCAACACCGTTACCCCAGCCATAAGGCCAACCAGCCCTGTAGCTGCATTTTTGTATCGCCGCAGTGTCTGGCGGGCAGCGAAATCCGCGTCCTGATGAGGTTGAGATATCATATCCCACTCAATAGCACTGTGCGCAAACACCCCCAAGAGTGCGTGAGCTGGTTGCATACAAAACATAGACGTGAAAAGTTGTTCATCATTCTTTTCAAGCTATTTCGTTGTTATTTCGATTCATTCCGGCTTTATAACTGTTTTACTGCAGGAACCTTCAGGACGCCCTTATGACTATGGATAACACATCTTCTCTTTCCCGTTTGGACAGTATCCTTGCGTCCGCCACTGCTCGGCCAGATGTCGGCATAGCAGCTGAAGGCACAAATCCTGTTATGGGTATCGCGCTCCGACTGGGAGAAGCTTTTGCCAACAAGGAAATCTCACAGGCAGATATTGTAAGCCTGGTGCAAAAGCTCCGTGATGAAGCCTTTCTGGCGCGTGCCCGTAAACTGCACCGATATGTAGGCGGTGCAACACTTGAAGCCACACAAGAAAAGCTTCGTAATGTTGCACGTTCGGTAGCAGACACATGCCCTACCGGTTCTTTTACAGAGTATCAGGATCGCATTTCCGCCATTCAATTTGCAGCGGTTTTTACAGCACACCCTACTTTTGCCCTCAGCAACCCAGTGTACGCGGCTTTGGCAGAAAGTGCATCCCAAGCCATCCCCCCGCAGGAAGCACCGTTTTTTGAAACGCACAGACGTTCTACGCCTCCTACGCTGGAAGAAGAGTTTACACTAGCTGCACAAGCCATCACCCGTGCGCGTGACGCCATGGATTTGTTAGCGACTGCTCTGCTGGAAGAAGCTGCCACCCGTTGGCCACAGGAATGGACAAGACTGAAGCCCTGCCCGGTTATTGCAACCAGTTGGGTTGGCTACGATACCGATGGCCGCACAGATATTGGATGGTGGGATACTCTACGCCTACGCCTACGTATGAAACTGTTCCAGTTGATGCGGTTGGAAAGCCAGATCATGCACGAAGGCTTACTGGCCCCGGAACTCACAGAAAAACTGCAACGGGCCATTGCCTGCGTAAAAGAACAAATTAGCGCTGTTCCTGCTGGCCCTGGCGATGCGCAAGCTGTGGCAAATTTTGCAAAACTTCTGGTTTCTCAGCGCAATACAGCACTAACACACACCGCAGAACTAGATAGCTTGCTTGAGGCTGCCATTAATACAGCGCCGCCTTCTGCACGCATTCCACTTGCTGTTGCCCGCGCTGGGTTTGTGGCGCATGGGCTGGGATTGGCCCATACACATGTGCGGCTCAATGCCTCCCAGATTCATAACTTTGTGCGTCAGAAGCTAAACCTGCTGGATGACCCCAACAACCCGGCCCATCGCCGAGCATTGCTGAACCAGATTAACGAGGCGCTAGAAACTGTTACGCCTGTCCCGGTGGATTTTGGCGCACTGCTAAGCGATCCTTCCAGTGCTGGGCGGTTGATGATGACCATTGCGCAAATGGTCAAATTTATCGATTCCGATACGCCTGTTCGCTTTCTGATTGCAGAAACAGAAACCGGCTACACGTTGCTCTCCGCCCTATGGGTGGCTTCCTGCTTTGGCGTGGCAGATAAAATTGAAATCTCGCCACTGTTTGAAACTGAAGATGCCCTTATGAACGGTGAGCACATTGTGGAAGAAGCCCTGCGTTCTCCCACATGGCGTGCATATATCCGTCGTATCGGCCGCATGTGCTTCCAGTTTGGATATTCCGATTCTGGGCGGTATGTCGGCCAGTTGGCCGCAACGTATCAGATAGAGCGCCTGCGCCTGCGCATCCATGATCTGCTGGTTCGATGGAATATGCAGGATATTACCGTGGTGTTTTTTGATACCCACGGTGAAAGCATAGGCCGCGGCGCGCACCCTTTCCGTATGGCAGATCGGCTGGATTACCTTTCCCCACCCCATGTGCGGGCGCGGTTTAAAGCCACAGGCATTGCCTGCCGTGAGGAAACAGCTTTTCAGGGGGGAGATGGCTATCTCCTTTTTGGTACGCCGGAACTGGCAGGCGCCACAATGGCCACCATTGCGGAAAACCTGTTTCTACCCTTACGGCAGGAAGAAGACCCTATTTATGATCAGCCCGATTTTTCGGCTGATTTCTTCTCCAGCATTAGCGAGGGCATGAAAAAACTGGTGGAAGACCCCGGTTATGCCGCGTTGCTGGGGGCTTTTGGGCCTTCCCTTATTGATAGAACCGGCTCTCGGCCACCTGCTCGCCAAAGTGCAGAAAGCGCAACCCATAAGCGTATTACTCACCCCAGCCAGCTACGCGCCATTCCCAACAACGCGATCCTTCAGCAACTCGGATGGTGCGCCAACACCTTGCAAGGCTTGGGAGCAGCCGTACGCCGCCACCCGGAAACCTTTGAAACATTCCGTACATCCAGCCCGCGTTTTCATCGTGCTCTGGATTTTGCCCAACATGGTCTTGCGTGCTCGGATGACAAGGTTCTGAAAAGCGTTGTCTGTTTGCTGGACCCTGGCTTCTGGCTCGATCGCGCTACCGAGGAAAAAACACCGGCTCGTCGGAAGGCTTTTCTTTCCCTGATGCAGGATCTGGAAAAGCTAGACCTATCAGCCGAACTTCTCACTATGTTCCGCCGCATTCAGGCCGACCATCTTGCGTTAAGAGAAGCTTGGGAGCACGCACCACGCACAGAGCCTCAAATCCGGCTTCTGCATGCCATCCGCATTATGCTTATTGAGCAAATATGGCTTTTGGCATGCCGTGTGCCCTTCTTTATGCCCCGTGGGGGCTTTAACCATGATGTCATGATGCAGCATATACTGTGTCTGGATATTTCGGTTGTGCTGGAAGAGCTTGAGCATATCTTCCCCACCAGCACTGGCCCAACCAACCTTGATTTTCATGAACCACGCGGCCCGCGCGAAGAAGGTATTTACGAGCGCGAGCACAGAGACATCTTTGTGCCAATGCAACAGATGTTTGAGCTTATTCGTGAAATCAGCGTCGCCATCATGCACAATATCGGCGCTTTTGGCTGAGGTCTTTTTATAAAATAAGGGGCTGCCTTAATGGTGGCCCCGCACTTTATCTGCCCCCTAGAAAGCTCTCCACAGCCAACGTAAAGAGCTGCGGATTCTGCAAAAATGCAAAATGGCTGGTATTAGGCAGCACCAAGAGCCCTGCCCCTTCTACCGTAGCCGCCATATGCTCGGCCTGAACACGCCCCACAATACCATCATGATCTGCGGCAGCCACCCATAACGGTGCTGTTATCCGCATAAGATCTGCATCCGTCCAATTGGGTTGCCTGCTGCGCATAGTCTGCACTGTAGATTCCAGATCTCCAAACCTATGTGGTGTGGAAGAAAGCTGCCTGTATTCCTGCCGGGTTCTTTCCATAAAAGATTTGTAAGCAGGAATATCTCCTGCGCGTGCGAGCAGACCATCTGGCGTGCTCCACGGTGCAAAAGCAAATATCCGACTGACACTGCTGGGGTGGCGCATACCAACGTCTAGCGCCTGCACTGCGCCATCCCCCCATCCCACCAAGGCCACGCGCCGCAGGTGTAAAAACGCCATAACTGTGAGCACATCATCGGCCAGCAAATCATACCCCAAGGGCAAAGCCCCCATTGTGCTGCGCCCATGCCCACGCATATCCATCACAATCACACGGCATCTGGCACGCAAAAGCGCACGGGCAAGGTCTCCCATATAATTGGAATTGGCCAAACCATCGTGCAATAGCATGACGGGCACACCCTCCCCCGCCGATGCATAATATAATTGGGCCTTACCTTGTGCTGGCACCATGCCCGTATCAACAGGTAAGCCACCACTTTCAGCTTCCAGCGCCAAGGGTGTGGGCGGTAAAGCACGCCAATCATACACCCCATTGATAGGCGGCATTTTATCTACGGAAGACGATGCAAAAGCCAACGAAGGAGCCTGAGCAAAGGCTTTATGGGCAAAAAACCCCGATGCCATGCCCCCCAGCGTAAACTGCATAAGCGCACGCCGGTTTACCCGTGTTTTCTGCGCGGTCTCATCCATTGCACATTCAAACAGCTTCGGCATCTTGCTCGTCTTTCCGTTTCTTTTCTGCGCCATCACACATACCCAGCGCATGACATATTCATGCCATACCATGCCGCTTTGTATTTAGCGCACGCAACGTAATCTGGTTTTGCACAATAAAAAAGCCGCCCCCTTTACAGGGAGCGGCCTTTATATTCCGAAACCGAAAAACGGCTGAAATTACTTGGACTGAGCCATAATTTCTTCAGCAACGTTGCGCGGCACCGGATCGTAATGATGGAACTGCATGGTGAAGGAAGCGCGGCCCTTCGTCATGGAGCGCAGGTGAGAAATGTAGCCGAACATTTCTTTCAGCGGCACATAAGCACGCACCATAACGGTGGAGCCGGAGGTTTCCTGGCTCTGGATCATGCCACGACGACGGTTCAGGTCACCCACCACGTCACCGACGTGATCGTTCGGGGTGGTGATTTCCACGTCCATAATCGGTTCCAGAATAACCGGACCAGCTTTTTTCATGCCATCACGGAAGCAAGCCTTAGCCGCGATTTCGAACGCCAGAGCGGACGAGTCAACGTCATGGTACTTACCGTCAAGCAGCGTGAACTTGAAGTCCACTGTCGGGAAGCCTGCCAGCACACCAGTAGAAGACTGAACGCGAATACCCTTTTCAACGGCCGGGATGTATTCTCTGGGAACAGAACCACCAACAACCTTGTTTTCGAACAGGATACCTTCGTTACGTTCAACCGGCTGGAACTCAATCTTCACTTCAGCGAACTGACCGGAACCACCAGACTGCTTTTTATGGGTATAGGTTTCCGTATGCGGCTGCGTGATGGTTTCACGGTATGCCACCTGCGGTGCACCCACATTTGCATCCACACCATATTCACGACGCAGACGGTCGATAATGATGTCCAGATGCAGTTCGCCCATGCCGGACAGAATAGTCTGGCCTGTTTCCTGATCGGTCTTGAGCTGCAGGGAGGGATCTTCACCAGCCAGCTTCTGCAGTGCCAGTGTCATCTTTTCCACTGCGTCCTTGGTTTTCGGTTCGACGGAGATGTCGATAACCGGAACCGGGAAGGACATACGTTCCAGAACAACCGGATCTGCCGGATCTGCCAGCGTATCACCTGTCTGGGAATCTTTCAGACCCACAAATGCAGCAATGTCACCAGCGTGCACTTCTGTCAGTTCTTCACGCTTATCAGCATGCATCTGATAGATACGGCCGATACGTTCCTTGTGGCCCTTGGTGGTGTTCAGAACCGTATCACCGGTTTTGAGCACGCCGCGATAAACGCGCACAAAGGTCAGCGTACCGTACTTATCGTTAATGATCTTAAAGGCCAGACCAGCAAACTTACCATTGGGGTCAACCGGAATGATAGGCTGGTTTTTTTCGTCGTCTTCTTCACCTTCCGGCGGAGCACAACGAATACCTTCAACATCGTCCGGCGCTGGCAGGTAGTCGATAATGGCATCAAGCAGAGGCTGCACGCCTTTGTTCTTAAACGCCGTGCCGCACAGAACCGGACGGAATTCGCCAGAAATAGCGCCCTTTTTGATGCAGCGCTTCAGGGTTTCAACAGAAACGTCACCCTTTTCGAAGTATTCTTCCATGGCTGCATCATCAACAGCCAGAGCTGTATCCAGCAGGTTCTGGCGTGCTTCTGCAGCCTTTTCCTTCAGGTCAGCCGGAATTTCTTCATCGTGGAACTTCGCGCCAAGTTCACCGCCTTCCCAGACGATAGCCTTCATTTCCACCAGATCAACAACGCCAACAAACTTGTCTTCTGCGCCAATTGGCAGCTGCAGCGGGATAGCAACGATATCCAGCTTTTCTTTCAGCGTATCAAATGCACGGTAGAAGTCTGCACCGGTACGATCCAGCTTGTTGATGAAGATGATCCGAGGCACCTTGTAACGGTCTGCCAGACGCCAGTTGGTTTCGGACTGCGGCTGCACACCAGCCACACCTTCAATAATGAACACGGCCCCATCGAGCACACGCAAGGAGCGGTTCACTTCAATGTTGAAGTCGATATGTCCGGGCGTATCAATAATGTTGATACGGTGGCCGTCCCACTCACAGGTCACGGCGGCGGACGTAATGGTAATACCACGCTCACGTTCCTGAGCCATGTAGTCTGTTGTGGTGTTACCTTCGTGCACTTCACCAATTTTATGGGAAACACCGGTGTAGTACAGCATACGTTCGGTCGTGGTCGTCTTACCTGCGTCAATATGCGCGGTAATACCGATATTACGAATCTTGGACAGATCGGATGTGGCGGACACGAAAACCTCCAGAAAACAGGTCAGGCGCGAATGGGAATCCCTTCGCGCCTGTGGCCGCCGCGCGCCGTATTGGCACCTGTGATGTTAAAATCTTCAGGAAACCCGGCTGCCGGAAACCGGCCGATAGACGACGATGTCTGGCACCTTGCCAGACATCTACACCGCAGAAACCGGCCCACTCCACCAAAAGAGCAGATCCGGCTCCACTGAATTAGGTAAACCCCTGAATCAGGCGCCTGCGGCTGCCTGTTTTTTGGCCTGAGCGCGCAGAACGCGGCGCTTGATGACCTGTGCTTCTTCAGGAAGCTTGCGGTTAGGCGTGCTCAGCAGGAATGCATCCAAGCCGCCATTGTGTTCAATGGTGCGCAGGCCACGAGCACTTACGCGCATACGCACGGCAGAACCCAGAGTTTCGGAAACCAAGGACGCATCCTGCAGGTTCGGCAGGAAGCGACGGCGGGATTTGTTGTTAGCGTGGCTGACGTTGTTTCCGGTCAGCACACCTTTGCCGGTAATCTGGCAACGACGGGACATTGTCTCATCCTTGTCTTATACAAAATAGGAACAGAGGGCCGAGACAAGCGCCCGGCGACCACATTCAGGATTGGCGCGGCTTATGGCTTAGCCACGGCTTTCAGTCAAGGGTTGTGCTCAGGCTTTCTCGTTTTCCTGCCCGGTCTGTGCCCGAACAGACGCATGCACTTCACCCGATCTAACGCTCTGAGCAGCTGAATCGAGAATGCGCAAAACGGTGTCCTTATCCATAATCTGGGCAAGAATACCTACAGAATTACCCAAAAGAGCGGATGCCACTGCCAGCGGCGGATATTTTTCACTCCGCAGATGTTCAATAGCGTGCTGAATAACCATATCGCACCGCGCCAGATCTTCGGGCACATCCATGTTCGGGCCTGCTGCGGGAGTCTGCCCTGCTGTTTCGGTCATCTCTTTTGATCCTTCATTTTTCTGCGTCCCACATTCTCTGCGGGCGCGCGATTCGTCAGACACAGCCAAGCCTTACCAGCAGGCCTCCGCCTTTTATCACGTCTCCTGCCCGCTTTCTCCCCCCTGAGCAGCCCACATGGATGCATACACCTCATTCTGGGCCAGCAGGGCTGCATGCGTGCCACGCTCAACAATATGCCCCTTGGCCATCACCAAAATTTCGTCTGCATCCACAATGGTGGACAAACGGTGGGCAATAACAAGAGTTGTGCGGCGTGCGGAAACCGTTTTAAGCGCTGCCTGTATTTCTTTTTCAGTATGTGTGTCTAACGCACTCGTGGCCTCGTCAAGCACAAGAACGCGTGGGTCTTTCAAAATCGTGCGGGCAATGGCCACTCGCTGCTTTTCTCCGCCGGACAGTTTAAGCCCGCGTTCACCCACCTGTGTTTCATACCCTTCGGGCAAGGACATGATAAAATCATGTATCTGCGCCAACTGGGCCGCATGCTGCACCTCTGCCGGTGTAGCCCCTAAGCGACCATAGGCAATGTTGTAACCAATGCTCTCGTTAAACAGCACGGTATCCTGCGGCACCACACCAATGGCGGCACGCAAGTCTGCCTGCCGATAATCGCGCACATCGTGCCCATCTACCAACACAGAACCCGACCACACATCGTAAAACCGAAACAACAACCGGCTGATGGTAGATTTCCCCGCCCCTGTCGTGCCTACAATGGCAACCTTACGGCCCGGCGCCACCTCAAAGCTGATACCGTGCAGAATTTCACGCTCTGGCCGGTATCCAAAATGCACATCCCTAAACGCCACCCGTGCAGGCGCAGAAACCTGCAAGCGTGTGGCTATAGGGAGAGGATGCGCAGGATCTGCAACTTCCACTTCCTCTTCCGTCAGCCCTAGCATGTGTTCCAGATCAACCAGTGCAGTGCGAATGGCAGAATAGACAGAACCCAGAAAATTCAGTGGCCCATAAAGTTGCAGCAGATACGTGTTGACCATAACAAACTCGCCAACCGTAATGCGCCCGGCCTCAATATCGTGCCCACCCAACAGCATAATGGCCGTAAGAGACAAAGCGATAATGGCTGCCTGCCCGAAATTGAGAAAGCCTAAGGAATACTGCGTTTTGCGCGCGGCCTGTTCGTAGCGCGCCTGTGCACTATCATACCTTTGGGCTTCGTGCGTTTCGTTGCCAAAATATTTTACGGTTTCGTAATTCAGCAGGCTATCTAGCGCCTTGCCTGTGGCCTCGCTGTTGGTTTCATTCATCTCACGCCGGATTCCCAACCGCCAAGATGTAAACCGTACGGTAAACAGAATGTAGGCCGCAATCATCAGCGCCATCAGCGCCACATACTGCCAATTAAAAACACGCCAGATAACCACCATCACCAACGCCGCCTGCAGGATGGTGGGGGAAATAGACATGATCATCCGCAGCAGCGTTTCCACGGCCTCTGTCCCGCGCTCAATAGCACGCGTGACCCCTCCGGTGCGCCTATCCAGATGAAAGCGCAAGGAGAGCGCATGCATATGCTCAAAACTGCGGTAAGCCGCCTGCCTTGCCACCCTAAACCGGACTGGCGCAAATAAAGCATCTCGCAAATTGGTAAGGGCCGCGGAAACCAGCCGCACCAATCCGTAACAGAGAATTAAAGCCGCAGGCGCCATGGCCAGCGAGTGAGGATGCGTAAACCTATCCACCACCTGGCTGTAAACTAACGGAACACCCAACGTGGCCAGTTCGCCCCCAAGCATAACCACAAGAACCAGCACAACCCGCCAACGCAGGGCACGATTTTCCTGTGGCCACAAATATGGCAGCAAACGCGAAAGTGTGATGGAAACCGGCTTTTTAAGCGGCCCGGCAGCCGCGCGACGTGGTGGCATAACTCGCATGTGCCATGCTGGGCGCATTTTGCAACCCCGCCACACCTTGCCACCGCCTTTGCCACACCCGATAACAACCTTAAACACGCTCGGCACAGTTCAACAGGATTTTGTTTCCATGTCCCCCGACACCACGCCCTTTCTTCGGCATCTCAGGCAGTGCAACACTGCTATCATTCCTGGCAAACGTGCCCCTTTTTCTCTGGCTGGCACATCTGCCGGGTGGATTACGCCAGAACTGTTCGACAGGCTGGAAAAAGCAGGCTTGGGCAACCGCACAACAGGTTTTAACCTGCCAGACCCGAGCAAGCTGGAAGCTTTGGGTGAAGCTTTGGCGCAAGAAGGTTTTTACCGCTCCCACCACGAACTGTTTGATGTGCGAACAGATGTAGGTGAACCTGCCATTGCCCGCATTGATCGTGGAGCCTTGCCTCTTTTTGGGCTGGTGGCCACGGGCGTGCACATGAACGGGCTGGTGCGCAAAGCAGACGGTCTTTATCTGTGGACAGGACGCCGGGCTGCAAACAAGCGGCTAGACCCTTCCAAGCTAGACCACTTGGTAGCAGGCGGCGTACCTACAGGCCACACCCCGCGTGAAGCCCTGATTAAGGAAGCAGCAGAAGAAGCCAGCATTCCCCACAATCTTGTAGCTCAGGCACAGGAAACGGGGCATCTGGTTTACGCCATGGAGCGGCCAGAAGGACTAAGGCGAGATATTCTTGTTTGTTATGATCTCTACCTGCCTGAAAGCTTTGAGCCAGAAGCCGCTGATGGCGAAGTGGAATCTTTCGCGCTGTTGCCGCTAGCTAAAGTGTTTCAGATTGTGCGAGATACGGATGAATTTAAGTTCAACGTCAATCTGGTACTGATTGATCTGTTCCTGCGCCATGGCCTGATAGATGCCAACACATTAGCAGGCCAACAGCTACGCACGGGGCTTAACCACGGTCTTTCCGCTGCCAGCCCCGGACACCACCCTGTTTCAGCCTGATTTTTCAGGCTGAATAGCGGGCATCTGCGCAAGCGCTGGCCTCGGCTTCAGCTTCCTTCAGCCCGGCCAGCAAGCGCTCACGGATTTCCTCCAGCCGTTTTTTATCCGTAATTTTCAGGCCAAACAGGTCTTTTACGTAAAAAACGTCCACTGCTCGCACACCATACGTGGTGATATGAGCAGAGGCAATTTGCAGGTTCTCACGGCTCATGGCGGCCGTGACATCATGCAGTAGGCCGGGACGATCGCGCCCGTTGATTTCAATAACGGTGTAAGTATTGGAAATGCCGTTATCTATCACCACACGTGGCGGAACATGAATGGCCCGCATACGCATGGGCATGTGCCCAAATCCGGCCCGCGCAATTTCTTCACTAATATCAATATGGCCGCTTAAGCCCTGCTCGATTAAAGATGCCAAACGGGCAAGCTTGTGTGTTTCTTCATAGGCCTGTCCAGAGGTATCCTGAATCCAGAACGTATCCAGCGCCATGCCGTGTGTCATGGTATGAATACGCGCATCCACAATGGAAGCCCCTGCCAAAGCCAAAGCCCCTGCTATTTTGGAAAACAGGCCCGGCACGTCCACTGTGTAAATGGTTACTTCCGTCACCCCACGCGCAGGCAGAGGCAGCACTTCTACCGTAAGTGGTGCATCCTTGGCATCTGCCGCCCGGATAAGCCGTGCATGGCGGCGATGTGTCTCATAGTCGAAGGAAAGCCAGTAACCAGCGTAACCCAGCCCTAAAAAGCGTTCGATATCCTTTTGAGGAACGCCTTCTTCAGTGAGAATATCGGCTGTAATTTCCTTGGCATGGCGCACGCGCACATCTCGTTCCGTGGTGGCCAGACCACCGGCCAGAACTTCTGCTACACGCACATATAGCTCACGCAGCAGCGTGGCCTTCCATGCGTTCCACACGCGGGAACTCACGGCGCGCATGTCCACAATAGTCAGCAGCAACAGCAGCCGCAGACGTTCTGGAGACTGCACAATGTCTGCCACATCCAAAATGGTTTTGGGGTCATCAATATCGCGCTGGAACGCTGTATGGCTCAGCAGCAGATGATGCAGCACCAACCACGAAACAGTTTCTGTTTCTTCGCCGGACATACCTAAGCGCGGGCAAAGTTCAGCCGCAATTTCTGCCCCGATTTCAGAATGGTCTCCACCCCGGCCCTTGGCAACATCATGCAATAGAACGGACATATACAACGCCCGTTTGGAATGCAGCCCTTTTACCAGTTCATAGGCAATGGGGATTTCATCCGCCATGCGGCCAGAGGCCACTTCATCCAGAATACGCACGGCTTCTATGGTGTGCTCATCCACCGTAAACACGTGGTACGTATCAAACTGCATCTGCCCGACAATGCGCGCCCAATCTGGAATCAGACGGCCAAAAATGCCGGTTTCGTTCAGAATATGCAGCCAGTGCGCATGCCCTGCTGGCGGATATTCCCCATAAGCAGCAGAATAGGACAAACCACTTTCTTCCACTACGGAAGGCACAGAAGCCGTTGTCGGACGACGGCGTGGTTTTTGCTCCACCGTGGATTCATCACCACACAGCAGATCAAGGAAAATACGCGCGGCTTCCGGGTTATCCCGCAGGCTGGTAGCCCGCCGCTCCCACCGGATGAGCTGATGCCGCGCCAACGGGTGCAGCGGACGGCGGCGCACACGCGCCCAATCCAGAATCTGCATCATTTTAATGGGTTCTTGATCGAAACTTACGCCACGATCAGGCAGAATCTGGCCATCCAGTAAGGTAAACCCGGCTTGCCGCATAGCTTCATCTGGCTTGGCGGCATTGGCCACCGGCCCTTGGGCCTGCCGAAGCACAGCGGGTTCTAAAACATGGGTTAACCGCATAACTTCCCGGGCTGTCAGGAAGTAGTGGCGCATAAAGCGCTCTACCCCATTTTGGCGCCCGTGCCGGGTATATCCCATGCGTGCGCCAATAACGGGCTGCATGTCAAAGGTCAGCCGTTCTTCTGCACGCCCTGCCACGTAGTGCAGATGCAAACGCACTGTCCACAAAAAGTCCCAAGACCGGCGGGCACGTGCGGCTTCCTGCTCTGTGAGCAGCCCCATCCAGATAAATTCCGGAGCCAGAAGATCTTTGACATGGCGCGTGCCAAAAGTGTTGCGGCACATCCAGTACAGGGTTTGCAGATCACGCAGCCCCCCGCGCCCTTCCTTTATGTTGGGCTCTACCAGATACGGGCTATCACCAAACCGCCGGTGGCGTTCCAAACGTTCACGCCGTTTATCATGAATAAAGCCAGCGGCACCTGCATCCACACAGGCTAGAATATAGCGGGCCTCAAACGTGGCAAAAAGGGCTGAATCCCCAGCCAACAAACGCGCATCAAGCAGCGCGGTGCGCACTGTGGTATCTTTTTTAGCTTCTTCAATACATTCATTGATTGTGCGGGTGGCATGCCCCACCTTCACACCCAGATCCCACAGGAAATATAGAACGTATTCAATAAGAGGATGTGCCCGTTCTGCACTTTCTTCCGCCACCAGAAACAGCAGATCAATATCGCTGAACGGGGCCAAAAGCCCGCGCCCATAACCACCCGTGGCGGCAATGGCAAAGCTGGGCAGCATGCCACTTTCTACAGTGCCCGCCCCAATGGTGGCGCGTACGGCCAGATCAACAATGGCACGCACCATAACATCGGTAAAAACAGCTATCTTTTTGGCTGCCCCAGCGCCTTTAAGTTCATGCCGTTCAAAACGGTTGCGTATATCCGCCTGATACCGCCCAAGATGACGGCGGAAAATGGCAACAGCATCATCCCGTTCAGGAATAACCGCATCTTCCGGTGTTGCATCTCTTAATTCCCGCGTCAGACACGCAGAAAGCATTTCTGGCGTTAGGGTTGCCAGCATGGTCATGTCGGACTGCTGCGCTGCGGCAGGCTCTACGGAAGGGGTGGGCATGAGAGGCGAGTTCTGCTCCTGAATGGGGTCTGGCGTCATAGTGTTTAGTCTGCCACTTGCGCATGTTCTTCCTGCGCCGCTTCCTTGCGCAATTCGTACAGAAGATCCAGCGCTGCGCGGGGTGTCAGACTATCCGGGTCGATTTCTATCAAACGTTTACTTAACGTATTTTGGGGCTCTGGGGGTAATGCCTTCTGCGTGTCAAACAACGGAAGAGGTTCGGGTATTGTATTTTCAGCACGTTCCAACTCCCGCAGCAGGCGCCCTGCCCGATCCACCACAGCGTGCGGCACACCAGCCAGCCGTGCAACGTGTACACCCCAGCTTTTTTTGGCTGATCCTGCAAGCACTTCATGCAAAAACACAATTTGCCCCCGCCATTCCCGCACCGCCATAGTATGCAAAGAAAGCCGCGGAAGTGTATCCACTAGGCGCGAAAGTTCATGAAAATGCGTTGCAAAGATTGCACGGCAGCGCACGCTTGAATGCAAAGCCTCCAGCACAGACCATGCTATTGCCAAACCATCCAATGTGGCCGTGCCGCGCCCAATCTCGTCCACCACAACAAGAGAACGCGGGCCGGCTTGGTTAAGAATGGCGGCAGTTTCCGTCATTTCCACCATAAAAGTGGAGCGCCCGCGCGCCAGATCATCCGAAGCCCCTACGCGAGAGAAAAGCTGATCCACCACTCCGATTCGAACCCGGTCTGCCGGAACGGGGAACCCTCCTTGCGCCAGAATAACTGCTAGCGCTGTCTGGCGCAGGTAGGTGGATTTACCGGCCATATTTGGCCCTGTTAGCAGCATAACCCGCTGCTGCGGTGCCAGATCACACGTATTGGGTGTAAAACGCGTGCCGGCTGGCAAGGCTGCTTCTACTACCGGGTGGCGGCATCCTTCCAACGCGAATGCGAAATCCTCCGTCACCTCTGGCCGGCACCACGTGCCACTTCCCGCAAGATCTGCACAGGATTGCAAAACATCCAGCACAGCCAAGGCCTGAGCCAAAACCGGCATACTGCGTTCTGCCAGAACCTGTTCTACCAACGCGCTGAATAACTCTTTTTCACGCTGAGATGCTTTTTCTGCAGCCTCGGTTATACGGGCATCCAGCGTTGAGAGTTCTTCTGTAGCAAAACGCGCATTGCTGGCTGTGCCTTGGCGCAAGATAAGTTCTGGCTTGTCCTTCAGCTTGGCGCTGGCCGCCACGGGCACTTCCATCACGTAGCCAAGCTGCGCATGATGGCGGATTTTAAGGCTGTTTAGCCCATAATGCGCGGCATACTTCGCCTGCAAACCTGCAATCAGACGGCGTGAATCATCTCGTAACCCTCGGTATTCATCCAGTTTGGCATCATAGCCCTGCGCGATAACGCCGCCATCATCCAACCGTGCTGGAAGGTTTTCTGCCAGCGCGCTCATGAGTTCAGCCTCTAGCGCTTGCCCTCCGCCTAACCTTGTAACCGCCTGATGTAACACCGGAGGTAATGAGGCAGCAGAGGCCGTAAGAATACGTGCGGCCTCCCGCGCTACCATAAGGCCATCGCGCATGGCGGCCAGATCTCGCGGTTGCCCACGCCCAAGGGATAAGCGACCTAATGCCCGAGCAATATCCGGTGCTTTTTTGAGTATTCCACGCAACGCCTCACGCCGCACAGAATCTTCTTTCAGCCACCACCAACCTTCCTGCCGGGCAGCAATCTGGCCTGCATGTGTAAGTGGGGCCGCCAGCCACTCTGCCAACATACGCGCACCTGCGGCACTGACCGTACGGTTTACGGCGGAAAATAGCGTGTGCTCATCCCCTCCATCCCGCGCACGCAAAATATCCAAACTGGCCCGTGTGGCCGGATCTATACCCAGAATCCCGCTTTCATTTTGCGGAACAGGATGTGCCAAACGTGGCAACTTGCCAGCCTGACTACGCTGAACGTATTCCACCGCCATGGCAGCGGCCACGCTTTCTTCATCCGTAAAAGTGCCAAAGGCTTCTATGCTGGCCACATCAAAGGCACTGGCCAAACGCTGGCGGGCCGTATCTGCGCCAGATGCCACAGTTTCCGGCGCACGGCGGGCCTCATAATCCGCCAGATTGAGAACGGCAGGTGCAAGAACTTCCGCAGGGTCCAAACGGCCTAAAAGCGCGGGAAGCCCCTTGCCTGTCAGGCTTTCAGTTTCAAATAAGCCGGTTGAAACATCAATCCACGCCGCGCCAATAACTGTATCCGCAAAGGATGCCTCAGCTTTTTTGCCTTTTCCCTGCGGCGCTGTGAGCGCCAGCGCAAGCAAAAGGTTGGAACGCCCCGGTTCCAGCAATTCATCTTCTGTTAGCGTGCCAGGGGTAATCACCCTTACAACACCACGCGCCAAAGGCCCCTTGTTTGCTGGCCTGCCTTTACGGGGTGTTTCTGTCTGCTCTGCCACCGCTACCCGGAAACCACGCCGGATCAAACGCGCAAGATAAGCTGGGGCCGCCGCCACAGGCACCCCACACATGGGAATCGGTTCCCCCGCATGTGTGCCGCGTGCTGTTAGGGCAATATCCAGCGCGGCAGCGGCAGCCGTGGCATCATCAAAAAACAGTTCGTAAAAATCGCCCATACGGAAGAACAGCAGGGCTTCAGGATTTTCGGCCTTGAGGGTGAACCACTGCGCCATTGCCGGCGTAGCGCCTTTGGAGGAAATGCGTGTCATACCGCTATCATAAAGTGCTCTCGCACAGCGGCAACAGCCTTTAGGGCACCATATCTGTGCGTTTTTCAGCCATCTTCTGCAAAACCTGCACAACAGTGGCGATACAGGGCTGCCACGGGGCATCACCCTCGCCGGCCTGAGGCTGGCGAATAACCCTAACGGAAGGATACCACAGGCTTCGCACCTCTCCATCTGGTTGCGTAATGGTGGAACCAGCCGCCCAGCGCCAGTCTCCACCAAAGCGATCCAGCAGCAACACGGGCAGCCCGAGTAAACCACCCAAATGCGCTATCATCGTATCCACGGTTATCACCACATCCAGCCCCGCCACAATACGGAATGTGTCCAGCACATCCCCTGGCGGCAATTGTGCCATTGGAAACGGAGTTTGCTGCGCTTCCGCATTTTTTTGGAGAGACTGAAACACAATATTATTCAGCCGCCCCAATGGTTCGAGCACTTGCGGATTGATCGAACGCCTGCGATCAAACTGATAAGTGGGGTTACCCGCCCAACATAGCCCGACATGCAAAGCAGATTTTTTGCCGGGTGCAGACTTTTGAACACCCACAATATCGGGCTGCCACGCAAACGGCGCTTCCATCCCCAGCACATCAGGTAGGCTCATAAGCCCGCAAGCTGCTTTAGCTTTTAAAGTGCGCTGGCTTGTACATACCGTTACATTTGGCAGGCGCGCCACATCCATCTGTTGCACAAAACTGCGTATGCTTTGCGGCACATACAGCAGCACCGGAACGCGCCGCGCCGCCGGAGCAACATAACGCAGAAATTGCAATACATCGCCCAACCCTTGCTCTGCATAGAGCAACACCGGGCTTTCCTGTGGCGTACCGTCCCATTGCGGCAAGCCAGCCGCACACGCCGGAGGGGCAACAATCTGGCGACGTGCCGCAAACAATTTCCAGCCCTGAGCAAAACGACCTTCCGCTAAATACAACACGCCGAGGTTCATCCGTGCACGAGCGGCATCCATACTTTTGCCTGCTAGGGTTTCTGCCTTGCGGAACAATGCCTCTGCCCGCTCATTCTCTCCTAAATCAGCAAGAGCCGTAGCGTAATTGAGCATCAAGCGGGCATCATTCTGCTGCAATGCACACGCAAGTTGAAGTTCTTGGGCAGCATTTTCCAACTGCCCAAGCGCCATATGCACCAGCCCCAGATTGCTGCGTGTTTCTGCCGCTTCGGGTTCTAATTGCACAGATTTTGCCAGAACGTCTCGGGCCTGCTCATAACTACGCGTGGCAAACAACGCCGCTCCATGATTAGCCAGAGCAGGCGCAGATGTTGGCAACTCTGCGGCCACAACCCGAAAATAGGGTTCGGCTTCTGCCGCCTTGCCTGCCCCATGCAGGATCATGCCATGTAGATTTTGCGCAAACAGATTTTGTGTATCCAGCCGTAAAGCTTTGCCGGAAACCTCTATCGCTTTTTCCAACTGCCCATGGCGGGACAAAAAAGCTGCCAGCGCCAGATGGCGTTCCTGCTCCAATGGCCGCAATTTTATGGTCGTGCGCAAAGCGCGTTCGGCCTCTGCAATACGATGCTGTGCTTCCAGAACCGAGGCCATAGCATCATGCGCGCGTGGGTCTCTTGGTGATGCAAGAACAGCAACATGAATGGCTGCCCGTGCAGCCTCTATTTGCCCTTCTGCCAACAAAGCCAAACCCAACGTTATATGAAAATGCGGTTCGGCCTGTAACTGCACAGCCTTGGCCGCCAAGGCCACTGCTGCGCGGTTATCTCCATCCGCACGCGCCACACAGGCCATGCCATGCAGTGCGCCCGCATGGCCCGGATTCTGCTGCAAGCAGTTTTGCAAAACACGCAAAGCCTGTTCCGCATTACCCTGCGCCAGCAATACCAGTGCAGATTCGACCTGTGTATCTATCTGCATGGTTATAGCTAACTCCTTTTTGTCATCTGAGATGCCTCAGAAAGTGCATTCCGTGCGCGGCGTGTATGCTTTACCATATAGGCCATGAATAAAGCCTATCTTTCCCTTGAACGCCACTTTGCCCGCCTTTCCTCTCTGAATGATGCCATCGGCATACTCTGCTGGGATAAAGAGGTGATCATGCCCTCCGGCGCAGCAGAACGTCGGGCAGAAAATCTGGCAATGCTGGAAGGCCTGCGCCACGAAATTCTGACTGCCCCAGTTGTTGCCGAACTACTAGAGCAGGCAGAACCGGGTGATGATGTTTGGCGCCGCGCCAATCTGGAAGAAATGCGCCGCCTGCACGCCCACGCCACGGCCTTACCCGGAGAACTGGTGGAAGCCAGCACGCAGGCCACGGCGCGCTGCGAAATGGTATGGCGCACTGCACGCGAGAATGGTGATTTTGCAGCCATTCTTCCCACGCTTTCTGAAGTGCTACGCCTCACGCGTGAAGTTGCTTTTGCTACAGGGGAAAAGCTGGGCCTCTCCCCTTACGATGCACTGCTGGATACGTTTGACCCCGGCACCCGCCAAACAGATATAGACCCGGTTTTTACACAACTTGCTGCTGGTTTGCCTGAACTGATTGGCACAGTGCTGGAAAAACAGAACAACCTACCCGCCGCTACGCCATTGTCTGGGCCATTTTCCGTGCCGCGGCAGGAAGCTCTGGGCCGCCAGCTTATGCAGCAGCTTGGGTTTGATGTAACGCGTGGGCGGCTGGATGTCAGCACACACCCCTTCTGCGGTGGGGCAACGCATGATGTGCGGCTGACCACCCGTTATGATGAAAATGATTTCATCCCCGCCATGATGGGTGTGCTGCATGAAACCGGCCACGCCCTATACGATATGGGCCTGCCGCCAGCATGGCTCTCTCAGCCCGTTGGGCAGGCCGGGGGCATGACGCTGCATGAAAGCCAATCTCTGCTGATGGAAATGCAGGTGTGCCGTTCCAACGCTTTTGCGGGGTGGCTTGCACCCAAACTTCAGGCCGCTTTTGATGTCCCCACAACCACCGCTGGCTGGGATGCACAAAATATTCACCGGCTTCTCACCCACGTGCAGCCAGGCTTTATTCGGGTTGACGCTGATGAAGTCACGTACCCGGCTCATATTCTGGTACGTTATGAACTGGAAAAAGCACTAATTTCTGGTGATTTACCGCTGGCCGACCTGCCCTCTGCGTTTAATGAGCGCATCCATGCACTTCTGGGGCTGCATGTGCCAGATGATGGGCGCGGCTGCTTGCAGGATATTCATTGGCCGGAGGGGCTGTTCGGTTACTTCCCGTGCTACACTCTTGGCGCCTTAACAGCCGCACAACTGCGAGAAGCCGCTTGCAAACAGGTGCCGCAAATTATGCCTGCCATTGCCAAAGGTGATTTTACGCCGCTGTTGGGTTGGCTGCGTGAAAACGTGCATAGCCGTGCACGCAGCGCCTCCATGCCCCAGATTGTACAGGACGCCACAGGGCGCAAGCTGGATGCCTCGGCCTATCTGGCCCATATCCAGCGCCGTTATGTGGAACGCGCGGAAGACGCATAAGCCAACGTTTCTTTCCTTCATGCCTGAATGTGGCAGCGGGGCATCCGCCCCGCACAGAACGCGTTTGCATAAACGCCTTACTGCCCCGAGACTGCCACATTCATTTTTCACCCGTTTGCAAGATTTCTGACCGGACGCCCCTGATGAAGCATTCTTTCCTGCGTTCTGTTCTGCCGCGCCGCACGGTTTGCCGTGCCATGCTGGCGGCTGCCCTGCTCTCTCCTTTTGTCGGGAACTCTGCATGGGCAGTGCATATGCCCAAAGTGCCGGAACTCCCTGCGTCTGCGTTGGTGCCTTTTATGCAGTCCAACCAACAGATATGGGATGCCATTCTGCCCTTGCCGGATGGACGGATGTTGCTGGAAGCCCCTGCGTGGGTTGGCAACACAGGCCCGCAATTATGGGTAAGGCAGACTGATGGCAGCCTTGCCCCATACCCAGATGCAGGCTGGAATACCCGTGAGGCCACAAACGATACCCATTTTGTAGCCCTTGCAGGCATGACACGCACCGCAGATGGCAGCATCTGGGTGTTGGATAGCGGCGTACCGAACCGTGAAAAACCACCTGTTGCGGCTCCGCGCCTGATCCAGATTGACCCAACTACCAACACTGTCACCCACACAGTGCCGATAGAAGCCAATCTGCTGCATCAGGGCAGTATTCTTTCTGGCATTGCTGTGCATGGTACCACGGCTTATGTGCCGGATTCTGGCGTGGCTGGGCTGTTGCTTATTGATATTCCATCTGCATCCGGTCGGCGTTTTCTGGACCATCACCCTGCCCTTACCGCCACTAAGCCGATCCAGACCCCCACAGGCCCGCTGCTAAACGCGAATGGTCAGGCCATTGCCGTAGATACCAGCATGATTGCCGTAAGCCCGGATGGCACATGGATTGTTATGCAGCCACCCGCAGGTTTTCTGTATCGTGTTTCCACCTCTTTGTTCACGGACCCGGACGTTACTCCGGCAGCGTTTGAAGAAGGCGTGACACAATGGTATAAAACCCCCGCTTTGGGCGGTCTGACCATTGATAATGATGGCACGCTTTACTGGTCTGATATCACCACAGGTAGCATCCTGAGTTACACAGTTGGGCGCATTCCGCGCCGGTTGGTGATGGATGAGCGCCTGAAATGGCCCACCACGCCCGGTTTGGATGGCCACGGCCATTTGTACGTAGCAGCCAGCCAGCTTGATCACAGCGTAGGGTTTGGTGCTGCAACGCCTTCTATTTCATGGCCGATTACGGTGTATCAGCTTACGCTGCCCACAACGCCTCCACCCCAATAAAGACTACAGGCTTTTCCCCTAAAAAGGACACTTCGCGGCGTTCGCCATTCAGGATATAAGTTTCTCCATGCGCTATATTTCCACACGCGGGAATGCTCCCGTCCTTTCCTTTGCCGATGTTCTGCTTACCGGTCTTGCCGAGGATGGCGGCCTGTATCTGCCCGAAACATGGCCCGAATTCTCGCTATCTGATTGGGAAAGCCTGCGTGGCCTGCCCTATCCGGAACTGGCAGCCCGTGTTCTGGCCCCATTTGCAGCACCGGATATAGATCTGGAAACACTGCGCGGCCTGTGCGCCAAGGCCTATGCCAATTTTGATCATCCAGCCATTGTGCCACTTACGCAGGCGGAAGATGGGCTGTTTGTACAAGAACTGTTCCACGGCCCCACGCTGGCGTTCAAGGACATGGCCATGCAGGTGCTTGGCCAGCTTTTTGAACATGTGCTGACCCAGCGGAATGACCACGTCACCATTGTAGGCGCCACCTCTGGTGATACAGGCTCTGCCGCTATTGAAGCCTGCCGTGGGCGGGACCGTCTGTCTGTTATCATCCTGCATCCCAAAGGCCGCACCTCTGAAGTGCAGCGCCGCCAGATGACAACCGTTCTGGATTCCAACGTCACCAACCTCGCTGTTGAAGGCACGTTTGATGATTGTCAGGATCTGGTCAAAGCCTTGTTTGCTGATCTGCCTTTCCGCCGGGAAATGCATCTTTCAGCCGTCAATTCCATCAACTGGGCACGTATTGCAGCTCAGATTCCCTACTATGTTTATGCGGCTTTAAACTTTGGCGCCCCAGAGCGTGAAGTTTCCTTTGCTGTGCCTACAGGCAACTTTGGCAATATTCTTGCCGCTTGGGCCGCACGCAAAATGGGGCTGCCTATCAAGCACCTGTGCGTTGGCTCCAACCGGAATGACATTCTCACCCGGTTCCTGAACGCCAATGACATGACAATCAAAGGCGTGGTACCCAGCCTTTCCCCATCCATGGACATTCAAGTGTCTTCCAACTTTGAACGTCTGCTGTTTGAACTTCTGGGCCGTGATGCCGCTGCCTGCGCACGCATCATGACGGGCTTCCGCGCCACAGGACATATGGATGTGCCTGAAGAAGTGTGGGAAAATGCCCGCACCGTTTTCTCTGGCCTTGCGCTGGATGATGAACAAACGGAAGCGGAAATTCGCAACCTGCACCAGCAGTCCAATTATCTGGCAGACCCACACAGCGCCATTGGTATTGCGGCTGGCCGCAAATTCCGGCAGGCTGGCGTGCCGATGATTGCAGAAGCCACAGCACATCCGGCCAAGTTCCCAGATGCCATGGTGGCGGCCACGGGTATTCATCCGGCATTGCCTGTGCATTTGGAAGATCTGTTTGAACGCGAAGAACGTTACCGCACTGTTCCGGCAACCGAAGGCGCAATTAAGGACGCTGTGCGCGCTGCGGTACTGGCAAACGCTCCCTAACACCCCACATCTTACTTTCCCGTGTCAGGCCGCCTTGCCCGGCGGCCTTTCTTTTTCAGGACAAGAATGACAGACCCCATCAACATTACCCGCCTGCCCTCCGGCTTAACTGTTGTGACAGAACGCATGGAACGGGTGGAAACAGTTTCTTTCGGGGCCTATGTGGCCACAGGCACACGCCACGAAACGGCAGAAGAAAACGGTGTTTCTCACTTTTTGGAACACATGGCCTTTAAAGGCACAACCAGCCGCTCCGCCCTGCGCATTGCCGAGGAAATCGAGAATGTTGGCGGGCATATCAATGCCTACACCGCGCGGGAGCAGACTGTTTATTACGTCAAGCTTCTTAAGGAAAATCTGGGACTGGGAGTTGATATCATTGGTGATATCCTCACCAACTCCACGTTTGATCCTGCGGAAATGGAGCGCGAACGTGGGGTTATTCTGCAAGAAATCGGACAGGCAAATGATACGCCTGACGATGTGATTTTTGATCATTTTCAGGAAACAGCTTTCCCTGACCAACCAATGGGCCGCCCAACATTGGGCACGGAAAGCCTGATCCGGGATATGAGCCGCGAAACCCTGATGCGCTATATGAAAGCGCATTACACCACAGACAACATGATTGTGGCAGCCGCTGGTAACTTGCACCATGAAGATGTGGTGCAGCGTGTGCAGCAGCATTTTGCCAACCTGTCCTCATCCTCTGCACCGGTAACACTCTCTGCTCGTTATGGCGGCGGGGAATTCCGACAGGTGAAGGAACTGGATCAGGCGCATGTTGTGCTGGGCTTTCCCTCCTTTGGATATGAAGACCCGGATTACTTTCCGGCTCTTCTGCTTTCCACGGTGTTGGGTGGTGGCATGTCTTCGCGCCTGTTTCAGGAAATTCGGGAAAAACGTGGACTTGTTTACTCGGTCTATTCCTTCAATGCACCGTTCACTGATGGTGGTATTTTCGGCATTTACGCAGGCACAGGCGCCAAGGAATGTGCGGAACTGGTGCCCGTAACGCTGGAAGAACTGAACAAAATTCAGCGGTATGTTACAGAAGAAGAACTGGTGCGCGCACGGGCACAGCTTAAGGCCTCGCTTTTGATGTCCTTGGAAAGCACCGGCAGCCGATGCGAACAGATTGCACGACAGTTGCAGATTTTCGGTCGGATTATTCCCACAGCCGAAACTGTCCGCAAAATTGAGGCTGTAAACGCTGGGGATATTTGCCGTGCGGCATCGCGCATCTTTACGGGCACACCCACGCTTGCGGCTCTTGGCCCGATTGAGCACATTCCTTCCTTGCAGATCATTACGGAGAAACTGGCAGCATGACGGAACAAACCCTAGACCGTATTTCTGATCTGGTTGCCCGCGCACGCAAAGCTGGGGCAGATGCGGCAGATGCCGTATTTGTCCGCAGCGTGGCGGCAGGTGCCGGTGTCCGCAATGGCGTGACAGAAGAGCTGGAACGATCTGAAACCACGGATCTGGGGCTTCGTGTTTTTGCTGGCAAAAAAAGTGCCATTCTTTCTACCACCACGCCGGAACCTTCGCGCTTTGATGCGCTGATAGAACAAGCCATGGCCATGGCCCGCGTTCTGCCGGAAGATCAATACGCCGGGCTTAACCCACTAGCCCAGCAAGGCCGCTTTACCCAAAATGATCTGGAATTGGCAGATTCGGCTGAACCTACAACCGAAGAACTGTTGGCCCGTGCACGCTCTGGAGAAGAAGCAGCTCTGGGCATAAAAGGCGTGACCAACAGCGCCGGTAGCAGTGCCTCTTGTGGGCGCACAGAAGTATATCTGGTTACATCCGCCGGGTTTGCCGGAAGCTATACCCGTACGCAGCACTCCAACTCTGTATGCGTGCTGGCTGGCGCTGGTGACAGCATGCAGCGTGATTACGATTACCACGGCACAGTATGGCTGCGTGATCTGAAAGATGCGGCAGAACTTGGCAAAAGTGCTGGTGAAAAAGCCATTGCACGCCTTAACCCCATTAAACCCCGTACTGGCCGTTACCCTGTTGTGTTTCACCCGCGGGTAGCAAATAGCTTTTTGGGGCACTTTGCAGGAGCCATTACAGGCACAGCCATTGCGCGTGGTACATCCTTTTTAAAGAACAAACTGGGGCAGACTATTTTTGCCCAAAACGTAACCATTACGGATGATCCAACCCGCAAAAAAGGCCTGCGTTCTCGCCCGTTTGATGGTGAAGGCATGCAAGTTGCACCGTTGCATCTGGTAGAAAATGGCACTTTGCAAAGCTGGATTTTGGACAGCCGAAGTGCGCGCCAACTTGGGCTGCAAAGCAATGCCCATGCCTCTCGCGGAACATCTGGCCCACCCGGCCCGTCTGCCACCAATCTGTTTTTTGAACCCGGCACACTCTCTCCCACCGAACTGATGGCGGATATCAAGGAAGGCCTCTATATTACCGAGATGATGGGATCTTCCATCAATGGCCTTACCGGTGATTACAGCCGTGGTGCTTCTGGGTTTATGATTCGCGATGGCAAGATTGCAGAAGCCGCTGCCGAGTTCACCTTGGCAGGCAACCTTCTGGACATTTTTGCGTCCATTACATTAGCTCATGATCTGGACTTCCGTTTTGGCACGGACGCCCCCACATTACGTACAGATGCCCTAAGCATTGCCGGGGCATAACCTCTCTCAGCCGGAGATTATTCTTTCTGTGAAACCCCGCATTTTTGCACCTGTTCTCACTGCCTTCCTAAGCATCAGCCTTCTTGCCGGGCCTTTGGCCCTGCATGCTGATGCCCGCCCCGGCCAAGGTGGCTCTATGGGTAGCCGTGGCAGCAGAACATGGAGCGCGCCCCCACCCACACCCACGGCACCTTATAGTGCGGCCCCAATGGAACGTTCCATTACGCCGCGCACCGCGCCTTCCCCTAACTATGGGCCGCAAACAGCACCGTTTGCACGTCCGGCGGCACCCTTTGCTCAGCCTGGTGTTCGGCACCCATTCCTAACCGGATTTGCTGGTGGGTTTTTGGGGGCTGGCTTGTTCGGCCTATTGAGTGGGCACGGCTTTTTGGGTGGTATGCACAGCTTCTTCAGCCTGATCGGGTTGATGATCCAGATTGCCTTTGTTGTTATGATTGTTATGTGGCTGGTGCGGCGTTTCACTGGCAACAAAAGCTCTGGTGGCAGCCATTTTGCCATGGGTTCAGGCGGGGTAGCCAATGCACCGGGTATAACGCCTGGGGCAATGCCTTCTGCCGGTGGTGGAAATGCCTCCTTGCAGATTAATACTGCGGATTATCAGGCTTTCCAGCAAACGCTAATGGACATCCAAACAGCGTGGAACCAGCAGAATATTCCGGCCATGCAGCAAATGGCCACACCTGAAATGGTCTCTTACTTTAACGAGCAGCTTTCTAGCCTTGCCAGCCAAGGGGCCCGTAATGTTGTTTCGGATGTGCATTTCATCCAAGGCGATCTGGCAGAAGCATGGCGTGAAAACGGCATGGATTTTGCAACTGTTGCCATGCGCTACAGCCTGATTGACCTTACAACCAATGCCACTGGGCAGGTTATTCAGGGCAGTTCGACCGAGCCGGTGAACATTACCGAGCTATGGACCTTTACCCGGCCTTCTCGTGGGGGGCGTTGGCTTCTTTCCGCCATACAGCAAACCCGTCAGTAAGCACTGGCATTTTGTAGCCCTGCCCTTTAACCTTAAAGGGCGGGGCTTTTTATTGCCTACCTGATACCTACCGGGGAATATGCTATTATGCTGCTGCTTGAAGTTCTGACTGCATGCAGTGTTACGTTAGCAATCTGCTTTGGTGTGTTTTTTCTGTTCTGGCAGAAACGTAAACTGGCAGAGCTGGAAGCGGATCTCATCCATTTGCGCACACAGGGCATAGATATCAGCAAAGATACGCTTCTAAACGCACAAAGCCCTGCACAAAAGCAAGGCTAAGAGCTTATCTATGCGCTGGGATGAGAAAGTATGGTTTGGCTTTAACAGCTAAACCTTACGGGTGAACCAAAGTTAGCCCGAACATGATACCCGCCAGCACCATCATAAACCCCAGCATAGTACGCACGCGTTCTTTTTGCCGTTTGTGCTTTTCTGTCTGCTCAAGCAGACCATCCTGCTGTGCATTCATACCACTTACACCCATGCCTGAAGGAAGTGATCTGCCAGCAGACCACAAAAAAGAAAGAACAGGTAAGCCAGAGAAAAGCGGAAGGAAATCCGGGCCGCTTTATCCCCTTTTAGGCTTACACCCTGTGCATCCTGCGGTTCCAACAACACGCGCACCGCACATGCCACAAACCCAAGGCCAAGCACCAAAGCTGTAACCGTATAAAGCCAACCGCACAGATGCATGAAGGATGGCACCAGAGAAACAGCCAGCAGTACCAGTGTGTAAATAAAGATCTGCCAACGTGTATGCCGCGCACCACGCACAACTGGCAGCATGGGAATACCTGCGCGCCCGTAGTCCTTACAGGCATACAGAGAGAGCGACCAAAAATGCGGAGGTGTCCAGAAAAAGACAATTCCGAACATTACAACAGGCAGAACGGCCATATGGCCTGTTACCGCTGCCCACCCGATCATGGGCGGAAATGCGCCAGCCGCACCGCCAATAACAATATTCTGGGGCGTGGAGCGCTTGAGCCACATTGTGTAAATAACGGCGTAAAAGAAAATAGAAAACGCCAGAATACCAGCAGCCAACGTATTGGTTGCCATCCACATCAAACACACGGAAAGGCAGGAAAGCCCTACTCCGTAAGCCAGTGCCTCGTTTTCTGGAATACGCCCGCCCGGAATGGGGCGGGTGATAGTACGCTGCATTACGGCATCAATATCGCGGTCATACCACATATTGATGGCACCGGCCGCACCCGAGGCCATGCAGATGCAAAAGATGGTCACCAACGCCACAAAGAGATTCATGTGGCCGGGCGCGACAATCATGCCTGCCGCACCTGTAAAAACAACCAGTGAGATTACGCGTGGCTTTAATAGCTGAATCCAATCTCGCGCACGGGTGCCAACCTGATCGGCCTTAAACCGCGGACGACGTTCCGCTGTTGCTTCCAAGGAAGCTGTTGCCACGCTATCACTCATGCCCGGTATCCCTTGGAAACCTGAACAGGCATTGCCGCACAATGTGCTGTTGCCTGCTGGTTACGCCGAAAGCTCACCACCACAGCTCCAATAAAGCACAGGGCTGCCAAACCAAAAAATGCACCACTTGCCATTTGTGCACCCGGCACAAATACCAAGGCCGTAGCTACAGCAGTACAGGCAAAATGCAGATACGCCATAAGCTGCGGATACCAATATCCGCACTCCTCACCACGCCACAGATAAAAACCGCCGCACACAACATACAGAGCGCCAAGCTGAAGCGCAGAATGCAGGCCATTCCCCTGCACAAGTTGTACAAGCCAACCACCAGAAACCACGCTCATAAAACCCAAGCCCCACAGCAAAGGTACACGAAGTGTGGCACGGGCATTCCATGCACCTGCCAGCCACAATACAGCCAGACAGGTGGCCGCAAAGGAACACAGAGCCAGCATGGTGCTACCCACCTGCATGGCACCAGCACTTTCCGTGCCCTGCATAAAAACGCTTTTGGTCCATGCCACAACGCCAGAAGCAGCGGCGGCAGCCATAATAAACGCAACAGGTTTTTCAGAAAACTTGCCAACGCGGGCACTAATTTCAAATACCACACCAAAGCCGGCAAGCAGCACAACTAGCCCTACTGGGCCAGCAAAGCTTTCTACATTTACCGCAGTTGCATCATGCCAATGTTTAACAATCTGCCCGGCCATAACAGGCACCGTAAGCAGCATAACAGCGGCCGCCAGCATTTCTCCCCACACAAAAGGAGAGAATGGCTTGCGTTCATCCATATCGGCGCGGCTATCAAACACAGTTGCCAACAGGGCCATGCTTGTCATCAACGTGCCTACACACCACAGCAACGTAGCGGTTTTAAGCTCAGCCCCTGTAACCGTCAGCGCGGCTCCAGCAAACACACATAGAAAACCCGCATCATTCAACCGCGGCAGCAATACACCCGAACGCTGCACGGCACGCGGCAGCCATAAGGAGCCAAATCCCCCCAGCAAAGCCGGAACAACAACATATAAAAGCATAAGAACAGGATGGGCCTGCACAACAGCATGCCATCCGGCTGTTGCTGGCATCATGCCCATTTCAGAAAGTGTAGAAGCACCTCCGCCAGCTAATGCCGCCAGAGCAGCCAGCACCACGTAAGCAGCCCCCGTGCCGTTCCCTTTTCTGGCAACACGCATGCCATCTCCAGATGTCTCATTCTGTTGGCTCTGGTTATGGGCGACCATCATGCTCCAATTTCCAATTTCTTACTGGCATCATGCAGCCCTACGCCCTTGGCGCGTGGCACGGCATAAAACTGTTCCATCGTATTTACGTTACATACGCGCAAATACCATTTTCTGCCACGCAGAAGAAACGCCCCTGCCTTGGCAGGAGCGCACAGGTTATGCAGGCAGATTTTCTAGGGTGACCAAAGTAAACAGCCCTAATGGCGGAACAGGCTGAATAAAGGCACGCCGGATATCTTCGGCTGGTAACAACGATTCCATTGCGAAATCAGGATGCCACCCCAAGGAGTGGGAGGCCCGGCCCAACGCATGTTCGACAGCACCACGGACACCACCGGGGGCCAGAAAATGATTTACAAACAGAATATAACCACCGGGACGCACAACGCGCTTGAGTTCATGCAGCAACTGGCGTGGATGCGGCACCACAGAAGCCACAAACATGGCCACGGCGATATCGAAGGAAGAATCTTCAAACTTCGTATCTTCGGCATCCATTTCCAACAGGCCGTTAACGTTTGTCAGCTTATCACGCTGCACACGCTCACGCGCCTTGGCCAGCATATCGGCAGAAAGATCAATGCCGGTAATCTGCTTTTCTGCCCGGTAATGAGGCAACGCCAAGCCGGTGCCCACCCCCACTTCCAGCACATCCGTGCCGGGCAGACCATTTACGGCTTCTACAGCACGCAAACGCCCAAACCGGGAGATGCCGCCAAAAACAACATCATACACATTTGCCCACCGACGATAGGCGGCTTTGACAGCCTCCGCATCCAGTGCCGAACGGGAAGGAGGAGGCGCGGGACTATCCCCCCCGCCGGAAGGATAATTTTGGAGAACGTCACTCATGTCCTCTCTCTGCCTGCTGGTGGACATTTCTTCAAGAGCCACAAAAGGTCTTCCTCTTCTGCACAAGGCACGCGTCACAAAAGCGCCCTTGTGTAAGGGCATATACTCCTTTTACGCTGCAACAGTGCAATAGATAGTGTTAATATAGAGCCATGTTAGAATTTCTTCTCGCCATCTTCGCCATCGCTGTCTGGATTAGTATTGGTGCCTACTATTTCCGTGAATCGATATTTCAATGGCTAGACAACCGCTTTGGAAAGGACACGCCCTTGGCTGATCTGGAAGCGGCAAGCAAACAGGACGAACCTCCTGCACAGGAAAAAAGCAAAGACTGAAGATCACGCGGCGTGCAGTTTACGCTCGATGCAGTTCCAGATTGCGCCTGCGCCATTGATTCCATCAAAACGTTCCAACTCCTGAAGGCCAGTAGGAGAAGTGACGTTAATTTCTGTTAAATACTGGCCAATCACGTCTATTCCCACAAAAATCAGGCCATGTTCTTTCAGAAATGGGCCAATAGCCATGCAGATTTCGCGGTCACGCGCACTCAGCCCGATCTGTTTAGCCACACCGCCTACATGCATGTTTGACCGGTGATCTTCCCCCGATGGCACACGGTTGATTGCGCCTACGGGCTCTCCGTCCACCAGAATAATACGCTTGTCTCCGGCTGTTACAGCGGGTTCATAACGCTGGATCATCAGCGGCTCGCGCGAGCGTGCAAAATGCATTTCAAGCAAAGCATTTAAATTCTGGTCATCTTCACGGATACGGAAAACGCCGCTCCCGCCATTCCCAAAAAGTGGCTTTACAATAATATCGTGCCATTTGGCTCGGAAAGCTCGAATCTGTTCGATATCCCATGTTACCAATGTTGGCGGCATCAGATCTGGAAAGTGGGTTACCAAAAGTTTTTCAGGGCTGTCACGCACCCAGCGCGGGTCATTCACCACCAAAGCTTTGCCCGGCCCAATACCATGCACGTGGTCCAGCATATGCGTAGCTGTAATATATGCCATATCAAAAGGCGGATCCTGCCGCATCAGCACCACATCCATATCACCTAATGACTGGCGCATTGGTGCACCAAATGTGGCGTGGTTTCCTTCTTCCCGCCGGACGGTCACAGGCCGCATCAAAGCCGTTACCCGAGTTTTGGAAGATTGCTCTGGTTCCGCCGCCCCTTCACCCAATGCCAGCGTATTCACCTCATACACATACAGGGCATGCCCGCGTTTCTGAGCTTCCAGCATAAGCGCAAAGGTTGAATCCCCATGGATGTTAATGTGCTCCAGAGGGTCCATCTGAACCGCAACCTGTAAGGATGATGCCATTGAGGTATGTTTCCTGTTATTCTTGACTATAAAAACTAGAATGCAGCGTATCCTGCCTTGCCTGCCCGGTGCAAACAACACTCAACCAGAGGCCGCGGGTCTAACGCTTATTGGCGGGCAATACCGCAGTGTCTTCCCGCACCGTAGCGCCGCCTAAGCAACGCAATCTTACACGATAAACTGCGTAACTATCGGCCACAGATCCCCGGCGGCTGCGTGAAATATCTGGATATTGAGAGAGAACATCAAAAAGTGCTGGGTCAGGTTGATCATGCCGCCTGTGGCTGCGCAGCAAATACCCCTCCGCTCCACATGTAGAATGTGGGAACGCAAAAAACTGCCATCTCGGTTCAACCGCCAGCACTTTGCGATTCTGGGCATAAAAAGAAAGTTCACCCGCAAGCCCATATTCATCTGCAATCAGCAGGGCATCAGGTGGAATCTGCTTTTCTACGGTCTGCACAAATTCAGGCCAGCCGCCCATTTGCCGTAACGTCATATCAAAATGGGGCGAAAGATGTGCAGGAGCCCACAAAGCTTGCACAACCACAACAACAAACATGGCAGCGCCAAGCGCGCAGGCTGCTTTCCACCAGCGATACGGTACACACACAACAGACAAGGCAAGCGCTGGATACAGCACAACAGGCCAGTTTGCCTGCACGCGCGCACCTATAGCGTGCTGCAAAAAAACAGCCGCAGGCAACAAAACCATGCAGAGCAGTAATTGGGCAAATTGATCACGCAGCCTGAGCAAATATTTTATGGCCACCGCGAACAGCACAAAAATAAACGGAGATGCCAAACCAACCTGACCGCCCAGCAATTCCCCCATAAAGGTGAACATACGGGTGGGCTGCCAATCCCCTGCTCGGCCTCCTTGTTTAAGAAAGCTAACCCAGTGGTGTGTCGCATTCCACTCAACCACCGGCGCCATACATCCCATTGCCACTACAGCACCAAGCCAAGGCCATGGAGTGCGTAACCATTGCCTGCCTGCACGTGTTGCCAGCAACCACATGCCTAAACCAGCTACAGGCAAAAGAGCCGTATATTTGCTATCAAACCCCAACCCGGCAGAAAGACCTACCAGCAACCAGAATGCTGGATGCCTGCCAGAAAGCAGATTGCTTACGCTCCACAGCAGCAGGGCCATAAAAAACACCAGAGGGGTATCTGGTGTCATGATCAGAGTGCCCAACCCCACAGCTAATGTGCAGTTTAATATAATTCCGGGTTTAAGAGCCGTTACAAACCCGTTGCCGACACTGACAGCAAACAGTTTCTGAGATTGCAGCCATTGCTGCGCGGCCTGCACCAACAAAACCGTGCCGATAGCCGCAGAAACTGGCCCCATAAAACGCAGGCCTTCAGCGGTATCTCCCGCAAAAAACATGCCAATGCGCATCCACAGCGCCACCATGGGGGGGTGATCAAGATACCCCGCAGCCGGAGCCAATGCCCAGAGGCGATAATAGGCTTCATCTGGGGAAAGCGGAATCCATGCGGCCAGAATCAGCCGGAACAATGTGAGCAGCCCTAGTGCTACCAGGCACATCCATACACCACGATTGTGGTTTGAAATTTTTGCAGTCACGAGCGCCAGACAACAGTTGAAGACATGGCGTAATTCCACACCACGGCAAGAATAGCACCAGCCAAGCTTGCCTCATTCGGCATATGATTCTGGCCGTAAATCATCCGGGCAATACCCACATCCGCCAATGCCCCCACCGAACACACCAGCATGAAAAGAACAAGCCCGCGCATGCACGCCCACCCACGCAAGCGCCTGTCACGATACGTGAAGTTGTTATCCAAAAAGAAATTCAGAATCATGGCGGCAACAGTGCCAATGGCCTGCGCCATAGAAAAATGCGCCCCCACAAGCCGAGCGCACTGCATAACGGCAAGATTTGTGCCAACGCCCGCCAGCCCGACCATACAAAAGGCGACAAACCGCAAAGGCACCCAGCCTTTAGCAAATTTATCTAAAAGAAGCGCACCAAACTGGAGCATAACCAATGCATCCAGCTTGCTTTCCCCCGCCACACGTGGACGGAACCCACAAGGCACCTCCTGCACGCGCAAGGGCTTGGCGGCAGAAAGCAACAAATCCAGTAAAATTTTAAAACCAGTGCCAGATAAACGCGGGGCAATTGCGGCGAATGTTTCTTGCCTTAACGCAAAAAAACCACTCATCGGGTCTGTCAGCTTTACTGGCAAAAAGCATTGCGCAAGCCAAATGCCCCCATCAGAGAGCGCATGCCGCCACGCATTAGCCAAACCCGCATTATTGCCACCCTCTACATGCCGACTCCCAACTGCAACATCACATGTATTGTTCAGAACGGCATCTATCAGCGCGCCAAGGCGTGATTCGTCATGCTGAAGATCTCCATCCATCACCGCCACCACCTGCGCGGAAGAAGATAGCGCACCTTCAATAACTGCTGATGAAAGGCCCCGCCGCCCTATGCGGCAGATACCACGCACACACGCATTATTTCGCGCCAGATCTCTCACACGCTGGCTTGTGTGATCGGGCGAATTATCATCTACAAAGATAACTTCCCACCGCCTGCCCGCCAGCGCCTGTTCCAGAGCTTTGACAAGAGGCGCCACATTTTCCGATTCGTTATAGCATGGCACAACCACGCTAATATCCGGCCCTCTTGCAACGGTTTCTGTTGAAACCGTTTGATGGTCTGTCACGGGGTCTGCCCTTCCTCCTCAACCTGCACCGGCACCCCCCAACGCTCCAGACTTGTCCGGATGGTTTGCAAAGTTTGCACACGTATCACGTGCTGTGCTTCTGTGAGTTGGCGGGTCAGCAGGTTTTCATGCGCGGCATCACGCGCAATCAAACGAACCAGAAAATCGCCTCCCCCACGAATCATGTGGCATTCGCGCACTTCTGGCCATTGGGCCAGTTGCTGCTCAAAACTGCACAGAATGGCCTCTTTCTGGCTTTCCAGCCCGATCAACGCAAAAAAGGTAATGGGCCAGCCCAAAGCGGCAGCATTAGGCTCTGCATGATAGCCACGGATAATGCGTTCTTCTTCCAAACGCCGGACACGACGCAGGCACGGAGGCGCTGAAATACCGACACGGCGGGCCAGCTCCACATTGGTCATGCGGCCATCATTCTGAAGCTCTGCCACAATGCGAAGATCAACTGCGTCCAGATCTGTCACGTTTCCTGATCCATCCTGCACAAGAGGCATGCACCCCAATTCAACTCGGGCGAGTATATGCCACGCACCACATCTGGCGGCAAACACCTAAAGAGGCACACCCTTGCCCAAAACCCATGTGGCAGCCATATGCTTCCAACAGTTATATGCAGGCTGCTTCCACAATAGCGGCCTGTATGCCTGATTTCCATATGCGGGAGCGCTGCCAATATGGCTGAAACCATTACAACTGATCTGCTCGTTATTGGCGCAGGACCGGCCGGGTATACTGCTGCTATCTATGCGGCACGCGCCAACCTTTCTCCTGTTCTGGTTGCCGGGCTGCAACCAGGTGGCCAGCTCACCATTACAACGGAAGTTGAAAACTACCCCGGTTTTGCCACAGCCATCCAAGGCCCGTGGCTGATGGAACAAATGGCTGAACAAGCGCAGAATGTGGGCACACGTATTGAATACGACATTATTACATCTGTTGATTTCAAAGCGGGCTCACCATTCCTGCTCACAGGTGATTCGGGCACCATTTACAAAGCGCGTTCAGTTATTGTTGCCACAGGTGCACAGGCCCGCTGGCTAGGCCTACCAAGCGAGAAACGCTTACAAGGTGCTGGTGTTTCTGCCTGCGCCACGTGTGATGGCTTTTTCTACCGCGGGAAAAATGTGGTGGTTGTGGGCGGCGGCAATACTGCTGTTGAAGAAGCCCTGTATCTCACCCACCATGCTGCGCATGTTACCTTGGTTCACCGGCGCGATAGCTTGCGGTCTGAAAAAATTCTGCAAGACCGGCTTTTCGCAAACCCCAAGGTTTCCGTTATCTGGAACAGTGTTGTGGAAGACATTCTGTCTGATGGCTCGCCTGAAACAGTGTGTGGTGTCCGACTGAAAAATACGCAAGGTGAAAGCAAACAGACCATCCCCACCGATGGCGTATTTATTGCAATCGGCCATGCTCCCAACACAGCTATCTTTCGTGATCAGCTTACGCTGGATGCTGAAGGGTATATTGAAACCACACCCGGCACCACACGCACTTCTGTACCCGGAGTCTTTGCCGCGGGGGATGTGCAGGACAAAACATATCGCCAAGCCGTAACAGCCGCAGGAACTGGCTGCATGGCAGCGCTGGATGCAGAACGCTATCTTGCTGGTTTAGCCTGATAACTTAACAGAAAACGGCTTCATCCCTTGACCAAGGGAGCCAATTCCTGCACGTAATACACCGCATAAAACACGGCTGTGTTTTTGTAACTTCATTCAATTTGCAGGAGGCATGCGTGGACTGGGACAAACTCCGGGTTTTCCATGCAGTGGCAGAAGCCGGTTCCTTTACCCACGCGGGGGATGTGCTCAACCTCAGCCAATCTGCCGTATCACGGCAGATTTCTGCGCTGGAAGACGTCCTTCAGGTTCCTCTCTTTCATCGGCACGCCCGCGGCCTGATCCTAACGGAACAGGGTGAAACACTTCATAAAACCGTGCGCGAAGTCTTTTCCAAACTGGAAATGACGCAAACACTGCTGACAGAAAGTAAGGAAAAGGCAGCCGGGCGGCTGCGCGTAACCACAACCACCGGCTTTGGTAACTGTTGGCTTATGCCGCGGCTTCATCGCTTTATGGCAGATAACCCGGAAATAGATATCTGCCTGATTTTGGAAGATAATGATCTTGATTTAGGCATGCGGGAGGCTGACGTGGCGGTGCGTATGCATGCACCCAGACAGCCAGACCTGATCCAACGCCACCTGGCGGATTTTAGCCTGCCAATTTTTGCTGCCCCTCTCTATATTGAGAAATACGGCATGCCAAAATCTCTGGAGGAAATCAAAGAACATCAATTGGTGTTATTTGGTGAACACCATCCTCCGGTTGCGCATGTTAACTGGCTGGCCCAAGCCTGCCGCAACGATGGCAGCACGCAAATTGCTCGGCTAGAAGTTAACAGCATGGCTGCTATGGCCTCTGCTATTGCTGCGGGCTTGGGCATTGGGTCCATTCCAACTTACGCAGCAAAAGAATTTCCAGATCTGGTTCAGATCCTGCCGGAAATTACCACTCCAACTGTAGATGCTTATTTTGTTTATCCGGAAGAACTGCGCAGCTCTAAACGCGTAGCTGTTTTCCGTGATTTTCTTATGAGTGAATTAGGTATTCGGTAAATATTCTCGCATTACCAAATATCTCACAATAAAAAGCCTGCTCCCATTTTTAGGGGCGGGCTTTTTTATTTTTATATACCACCGCCCCTCTCAACAGAAATATTCCAGTAGCTCTTATTCTTAATTTTTTCTGATAAATATGTGTAATTTTTGCTGTATCTGTCTTCCATCATAATATTTTACTTTGAACTTATGTAAAAACCAAACATTTTAGAAAATTATGGCACTGGATATTTCTTGCAACCTTAAGTGATGTTTCTGCGTTTACATAAAACGAGCACACAGCCCTAAGCAGAACAATAAACCCGAACACACGATTACAGAGAGCCGAAATATTACCGTTTGTTTATTATTTGAAATGAGCAAAACTTTCTGCATTGCTTCCAATAATGTTCTTTTATGGACAATTATGCGCTGAAATTGTGAGTTCACCATTCACAAACTACAGTTAAAGGAGTATGGAGTGCAGATATTCACACCAAATTCCTATTGGATTTATCATGAGTGAGAACCAGGACTACTCTCCCCTTCTTGATCTGGTATCAGAGATCGTTTCCGCACACGTCTCCAATAACCAGACAGACCCTGCACTTATCCCGGGCATGATCCGTGATATTTATCAGGCACTGAAAACCGCTGAACATCCGCAGAATGAGCCGGAAAAACTTCAGCCAGCAGTGCCGGTAAAGCGCTCGGTATTCCCGGATTACATTATCTGTCTGGAAGACGGGAAAAAGCTGAAGATGCTGAAGCGCCACCTACAGAGCGCTTATGGCATGACACCTGAACAATACCGTGAACGTTGGGGCCTGCCCGCAGACTACCCGATGGTAGCCCCTAACTACGCAGAGCGCCGCTCTACTCTGGCTCGTGAAATTGGCCTTGGCCGTAAAATTCATGCCGCTGGGGATGAAGAAGAACAGGGTGGCCGTGGCCGCCGCAAGAAGTCTCCTACAGCATAAATTTGTAGAAACTGACGACTAAAAAGGTCTGGCGGTATTTCTCTGGTTCATACCGTCAGACTTTTCTATCTTGACGTCTTCTTCATCATTACGGAATGTTCTGAGTATAATTATTGTACACACAACAGCCGGGTGGGAGAACTTAAGATGACCAGATCCGAGCTGATTACAGCCCTGATGCAAAAAAATCCGCATCTTCAGCTGAAAGAAGCAACACGACTTGTAAATATTGTATTTGGCACCATTACCAGCAGCCTTGCGGAAGGCAGCCGCGTAGAATTACGTGGGTTTGGTGCATTTTCTGTAAAAGAGCGTGACCCACGCGTTGGCCGCAACCCAAAAACAGGGGTGCAGGTTCAGGTTGGCAAAAAGCTCGTTCCCTTCTTTAAAACGGGCAAAGAGCTACACCAGCGCCTGAACAAGCCTGTTAGTGGTAGCAAACGCTCACGCTCCTCAGTCTGACTGCTGCGTTATAAAACTATGTGCCAGACGTAAGTCTTCTACAAAGCGTGCATATTCCCGCGCTTTGGCCTCTTCATTCGGCAAGCGCAGCAAGTAAGACGGGTGCACCGTGACCAACCCCGAGCACTGCTCATTCAACTGGAAGATGCGAGAGCGCTCGCGCGAGATGGTAACAGGCCGCTTGAGAAGACTCTGCGCTGCCGTAACACCTAACATAACAATCAGCTTGGGTTGTACTAGCCTACGCTCTGCATCCAACCAGATTCGGCAGGCCTCGACAGACTCCTGATCTGGCTTCTGATGCAGGCGCCTGTTGTTTCTCCATGTAAAGCGGAAGTGCTTTACCGCATTTGTCACGTAAATGTGATTCCGTAAAATACCTGCTTCTTCCAGCGCCTTATCAAACACCTGCCCTGCTGGCCCAACAAATGGACGGCCTGCCAGATCTTCCTGATCTCCCGGCTGTTCCCCAACAAACATCAGAGGCGTATTTTCTACGCCTTCTCCAAAAACCGTGCGCTTGGCAGGTTGCCATAAAGAACAAGCTCTACAGTCCATGGCCTCTGCAGACAAAGACGTGAGAGAAGCCGCCTGTGCAACATCCTCTAGCGTAGGCACCAGCACTGTGTTGGGATACCCCTGCCACATGCCCTGCCCGTCCGCCTGCCACATATCCGCAGAAACATGCGCGGCCTCAGCCTCACCTGCGGCAAAATGCAGTTGGTTTCCATCCCACCACATCCGCCGATAAGGTGTCATAACCTCCCATGGTTGGGCATTGCGCTCTATGCAGAAGCGTCCATTTGCTTCCACAATGTAGTTCTGCGGTGTGTATTGCAGGCTTTTACTTTGGTGTTGATTACTGAATGTCGAAAAAGCTAGGCGAAACTGCTCCGTTTCTTGCTTAACGCTCTGCACAAGCTCTCGAAGCTGCTGGATATCCGGATCTTCCCGTAAATTTTCCATATCCAGCAAGCCATGCGTGAAGCGGTAAACAACACGATATAAAAGCTCAAAACGCCCTGGATGATGCGCCTGCAATGCTTCCAACACGGCAGTTACCAACTTACGCGGAAGGTTAAGAGGCGCGTCATTATCGGCGGAATCTGGCGCTTCCAGCACCCAAGGTGTTTGCCCTTTGCCCGCTACACGCCAAGTTATGCTTTCGGGGAGCACCTGTTTTTGCACATAATGGCGTGTAGCGGCCCGCCATGTTGCCAGATCCACCTGGTGCGCCAGTACAATCTCAACCATCCCCGGCTCCCTTTATTTTTTATGCCCGTTAGGTGCGCTTACGGTTTAAGCGCCTGCGCAGCCCCGCCAGCAGATCTGCCAAGTCTATAACGCCCAGCATGTGCAACATACCGGCATAAAATATGCCCCCGGCCCCTACCATAACGGTCAGCCATATTAACCGCATAAGAAAATGCATGGGCAGCGGCAGCAAGGTTTCTATGCCAACAAGCAGCAGCGCCATAACAGCCGCCCCTAGGCCAACCCGAGCAATGCCACCCAATAGTTCTGGAGCAAGGAACAGTGCATTTTTTTGCCGAAGTAAAAAAGCCAGCACAGCCACATTTATAACAGCGGCCAAACTACTGGCCAAAGGTGGCCCCATATGAACCAGAGGCTTCATGAACAGTAGATTAAGCACAAAATTAAGCAGTAGCACGCCAATACCGATGTAAACCGGTGTGCGCGTATCCCCGCGTGCAAAAAATGCTGGAGAGAGAACTTTCACAAGCACAAAAGCGGGCAAGCCAATAGCATAAGCCCGCAAGGATTGCGCTGAAAGCAGTGCATCATGCTCGGTGAAAGATCCGTGGCCGAACAGAACAATCATGATCGGCCCTGCCAATACCAGCAAGCCAGCTACAGCCGGAAGTGTGAGCAGCAGAACATATTCAATAGACCGGTTTTGCGCTGCGTGCGCTGCATCTGTTTCTCCTGCTGCTAAATGGCGCGTGAGCACAGGCAAAAGCGTGGTACCAGCCGCCGCCCCCAAAACCCCCAAAGGCAACTGGTTAATCCGGTCCGCAAAATACATAAGGGAAACACTGCCTGCCGGAAGCAGTGTGCCAATAATGGTATCAATAGTAAGGTTAATCTGCCCAACACCACTGCCGATCAGCCCCGGCACCATACGGCGCAGCAACAGGCGGATACGGGGCGTAAGGGCTGGCCACAAAGGCATTAGGCCAAAATGCGCACGCTCACACGCCCAGAACAGCAGCCCCAGTTGTGCAACGCCCGATGCCGTTACCCCCCATGCCGCAGCGTAAGCAACATTCGGCAAAAAGGGTGAAGCTAGCAGAATGGCTGCAATACCCACTACGTTGAAAGCCAGATAAGCCGCCGAGGCCACACCGAACCGGTGCAAACCATTAAGAACACCGGCCAGCAGCGCTGCCGCGCAAATCAACACCAGATAAGGAAAGGTAATACGGCTCAGGCTGACGGCTAGAGCGTATCTATCCCCACTTTGTAAAAAGCCGGGAGCGATAACCTTAAGCACCTGCGGCATAAAAATTTCGCCCAGCACGCATAAAAATACCAGCCAGACCAGCATAACGCCCAAGGCCCTGCGTGCAAAAAGCTGTGCTTCCTCTTTGCCTTCTCGCGTCATTACAGAAGAAAACAAAGGCACAAAGGCTGCGTTAAATGCACCCTCCCCAAACAAGCGCCGAAACATGTTAGGCAGACGAAATGCCACCTGATAGGCATCCTGCAATGCCCCTGCACCCATAAAAGCTGCCAGAAGCTGATCCCGAACAAGGCCAAGAACACGGCTGAGCATTGTCCAGCCGCCAACGGTAAGGAAATTTTTAAGCATGACAGGATCAGTTCTTACTACGCCGCAGGAAACTGCGCGACACTAACGAAAGTGTCAGAAAAAGATACGGAAATATGATCCTTATGCGGCATATCTGGTTATGGCATAGGCAGCGCCGCCATACCGCGATATGGTCTGATAACAAAGCTTATGCTCGCCCCCAGCATACAAAATATGCTGAAGATAAAATGTTATTGCGGAACCCCTGGGAGAACACACCAGAATATGCCCGATTCATTGCCATCACAATTTCTTCCGGATTCACCGCGCTGCTCTTTTATCAAACCAAGCCAGCGCTCTCGTCGGGGGCAGGAAATGGCGCGTACAGTTCTGGCGCTGTTTATTGTGGGAGTAGCCGTTTACACTATCCAAGGCTTTTTGCCCGCATTGGCATGGGGAAGTGTTTTTGCCATTGCCACATGGCCTCTTTATACGCGCGCTTGTAATAAATGGCCTCATGCAGCCTCTGGCACGCTTCTGCCCTTGTTATTTACGGCAGCCATGGCATTGCTATTTGTTATTCCGCTTACTCTTGTAACGCTGGAAGCTGTGGGAGAAGCCCAGAGCGCACTGGAATGGCTATCTCATGCGCGCGAATATGGTGTGCCTGTGCCCGATGCCATTCATCGCCTACCTTTTGGAAGTGCCGCCATAAGCAAATGGTGGGAGGCGCATCTTTCAGACCCGCGTGATCTTTCTGGCATGCTGGGTAATCTGGATAGCAAGGGTGTGGCTGTTACACGCGCCGTGGGTTCGCAGGTTGCGCATCGCGCCACATTGTTTTGCTTTTCCATCCTAACCTTGTTTTTTCTGTATAAAGATGGGCTTTCCGTTATCCGCCAGTGCCGCGTGGTTTCATGCCGCGCTTTTGGTAAACGCGGAGAAAGCATCGGGCGCCAGATTGTTGCTTCCATTCACGGCTCTGTTCAAGGGCTGGTGCTGGTAGGTATTGGGGAAGGCTTGCTGCTTGGCATTATCTATGTATTTGCCCATGCCCCCCACCCTGCTTTATTTGGCGTGATTACGGCCGTGGCAGCCATGATTCCTTTTTGCGCCATGATAGCTGTCGGCTTGGTCTCTCTGCTCATTCTGGTGCAGGGTAGCTCTGTTGCCGCCATTACAACTTTTTGCATTGGCGCAGTGATTATTTTTACCGCTGACCACTTTATCCGCCCTGCCCTTATTGGCGGCAGCACCAAGCTGCCCTTCCTTTGGGTACTATTGGGTATTCTGGGCGGCGCAGAAACATGGGGGCTGATTGGCCTGTTTGTTGGGCCTGCGGCTATGGCTGCACTCAATCTGCTATGGTGCCGGTGGGCATACGGAAACAACCCAAAAGCCAGTTAGGCTTTTGGGTTGTTCTGCAACACTGATTTTTCAGAGAAAATATCGGGCAGGCGGGATTCGAACCCACGACCCCCAGTCCCCCAGACTGATGCGCTACCAGACTGCGCTACTGCCCGTTAAGTGTGGAGTGGTGTTTAGCAGGAGGTTTTCTGCAACACAACCCACCCCTGACACAATTTTTTAAGAAACCAGCTTTTTACGGAACTCTTCTAGCTCCACCAGCACATCTGCCAGATCCTGACATAGCTGACGGTTCTGTTCCACCAGTTCTGTCATATGCGGATGCGGCTCAATAGATGCAAATGTCACCACTGCATCTTCCATTTCTGGTGATAGATCTGCAGCACCCTCAACATTCTCAGCAACCACTTCTGGCTCTGGCTCTGGCTCTGGCTCTGGCTCTGGCTCTGGCCCTGGCCCTGGCCCTGGCCCTGGCCCTGGCCCTGGCCCTGGCCCTGGCCCTGGCTGGATTGTGGATGCATTATCATCCACAGCAACTGCTTTTTCGGCAGAATCTTCTACAATTTCAGATTTTTCTACCACAGCTTCAGATGGTTCAGTTACCTCTGTTGCAGTTTCTGGTTGCTTTTCAGCCTCATCTTGTGGGGCTGTTTCAGATGCAGGCACATCACCGCTTTGCAGAATCCGCTGCACACCTTTGATGGTATAACCCTGAGTGTAAAGCAAATCTGCAATATGGCGTAAAAGCTCTATATCGGCTGGCCGATAATACCGGCGGCCACCACCGCGCTTTAACGGACGCACCTGATGGAACTGCGTTTCCCACAAGCGAAGGGTATGCTGCGGCACATGAAGTTCATCTGCCACTTCGCTGATTGTCCGAAAAGCAAAGGGCCCTTTATCGGAAGGCGCTGAATTCGTGCTTACATTTTCCGTTGCCGGAGGAGACTGCTCTCCCCCTGTTTCGGAAAAAGTCTGCGCCTCATCAGTCATGATCATGCTCCGCTTCTGCATCTAGCGTTTCGTGGTTTACTTCAGCGCGCAGAAGCTGACTCGGACGAAAGACCAAGACCGAGCGCGGCAAAATCGGAACTTCCTCACCCGTTTTCGGATTACGACCGCTCCGTTGGCCTTTTTTCCTAACCGAAAAAGTGCCAAACCCGCTGATTTTAACACTTTCGCCGCGTTCAAGAGCGTCCATCACCGTCTCCAGAACATCTTCCAGAAGAACGGAGGATTCTTTACGAGACAGGCCAACCTGCTGATAGATCTGCTCTATCAAGGATGCACGTGTGACAGTTTCCATAAAAATTAAAGTAACACGCTTACACGCCGCGTCAATTCATTCACGCAGTTGTGCTTACAATATGTTCTAAAATTATAGCCTTACCAAAGCGGAACCCCATGTCAGACCACCACCCAAGGCTTCCATCAAAACCAGGTCACCTTTCTGGATACGTCCATCACGCACAGCCTCATCCAATGCCAAAGGCACAGATGCCGCTGAGGTATTGGCATGCCGATCAACCGTTATCACCACCCGCTCAGCAGGCAGGTTCAGCTTTTTGGCAACGCCTTCAATAATGCGGATATTCGCCTGATGCGGCACCAGCCAATCTACATCTGCGTAAGAAAGGCCTTCAGCTTCCAGCGCTTCATCTACAGAAGAAGAAAGTTTGCCAACGGCATGGCGGAACACGTCACGCCCGCTCATTTTCAGATGTCCGCTTTTATCTGGCTGTCCCACGGCACCATCCACATACAATAGATCGCCCGCTGTACCATCGGAATGTAAATGCGTGGAAAGAATACCGCGCTCACCCGGCTCATCCGAGGCAGAAAGCACGACTGCACCAGCACCATCTCCAAACAGCACACAGGTTGTACGGTCTTCCCAATCCATGATGCGGGAATACACTTCAGAACCGATAACCAGCGCGTTCCGAATCTGGCCGGAACGGATAAACGCATCTGCGGTGGAAAGTGCAAAAATAAAGCCAGAGCACGCGGCAGTAATATCAAAGCCAAAGCCCTGCTTTATGCCCAATGCGGCCTGAACACGTACAGCCGTTGCAGGAAAAGCCTGATCTGGCGTGGCTGTCGCCACAAAAACTGCATCAATATCTTCAGCCGTTAGCCCCGCATAGTCTAAGGCGCGCCGTGCGGCCTCTGCCCCCATGCTGGCTGCCGTATCATTCGGCCCAACAAGATGGCGGCGGGTGATACCTGTGCGGGTTTTGATCCATTCATCTGATGTTTCAAGACGTTCTGCCAGCTCTGCATTGCTAACAACCCGATCTGGCAGGAAACCGCCAAACCCTACCAGAAGCGAACGTTTCGCCATAAACCGTTCTTTCATTATCAGCCAACAGCATGCGGTAGCGACCCAACATGCCGCTACTGATCAGACAGTCTTGTACCAATCAGGAAACGGGAACCGCTGGCTCGCGCTCCTCCGCATTTTGCTGGGGAGAGAGAAGTGCACTCATATGGGAGAGACGATCACGGATACTGTCATTAAATCCGTGCGTCACCATATCCATCGCCACATCAACCGCTGCGGCAAAACCTTCTGCATCCGTGCCGCCGTGAGACTTAACAACCACACCGTTCAGGCCTACAAAAACGGCCCCATTGTAACGGCGCGGATCAAGCCATTCCTTCATGCGTTCCAAACCCGGACGCACAAGCAGATATCCAATTTTGGAAACAATACCACGCTTAAATACGCGCCGCAGGAGAGTGGTTGCCATTTTAAGCACCCCTTCCCCGGTTTTAAGCGCGACATTTCCGGTAAACCCATCAGTTACAACCACATCGGTTGTGCCTGCGGTAATATCATGCCCTTCCACAAAACCATGGAACTGCGAAGCCAGTGGGCTTTCTCGCAGGGCTTCTGCTGCTACACGCAGCTTTTCATCACCCTTCAGCTCTTCCGAACCGATATTGAGCAACCCGATAGAGGGCGCAGGCAGCCCCAACACAGCCTTGGCAAAAGCTTCACCCATTACGGCAAACTCTACAAGGTTGCGCCAGTCACACGCCACATTCGCACCCAAATCCAGCATGACCACATCACCCTTGATGGTAGGGCTGATGGCCGCCATGGCCGGACGGGAAATACCCGGAAGGGTTTTAACAACAATCTTGGCCAAAGCCAGCATGGCACCGCTGTTACCAGCAGAAACCACACCACGGGCACGGCCACTTGCCACGGCATCCATGGCAAGGCGCATGGACGATCGCCGCATCCGCAAAGCAGATGTTGGCTTCATATCCATTGGGATAGACTGATCCGTATGCGAGATAGTGCATATGGATGCAGCCTTGGGGTACTTTGCCAGCAAAGGCCGCAACTGGGATTCATCCCCCAGCAGCAGCACCTTGATGCCTCGGTGCCGTTCAGCGGCGGCGGCGAGCCCGGCGACAACAACTTCCGGAGCCCCATCACCTCCCATTCCATCCACGGCAAGGCTGAACACCTCGTCCTGTTCAGAAAGGGAATTATCTGGAATCTCGGTCTTGTTCATGCCTGCTTCTCTGCCATACCGCAGATGCCTTGCTCCCACAGAACGCGCATCACGCTGCAATGCGCGTTTTACCGCAAACCCACGCTATTAAGCGCGGACAGCAACCTTAAGTGCCTTACCAGAAGCAACCACTTCACGACCATCGTAATGGCCACAATGGCTGCACACATGGTGCGGGCGCTTCAGTTCGCCACAGTTAGAGCATTCAGCAAAAGCTTCCACGTTCAGAGCTTCATGGCTGCGACGCATGCCACGACGTGAAGGCGAGGTTTTCTTCTTGGGTACAGCCATGAGCCCGAGCCCCCTCTTGAAAAACGGTTTAAAAACGCCCGGCAGCGTGTTTTTTCACCCCACCGAACAACAACACAGGTTTATCACCAGACTGAGCCGGGGCCTCTAGCAGACAGCAAGCATTTTCGCAAGCAATCCGGAAAGAAAACCCGTACCGCGCCTAGATCAGGCCTTCCCCGGTTTTAGCCGAGACAGGGCCGCAAAGGGGTTCTGCTTTTCATCCTGCTCCCCTTCTTCCAGAAGTTTTTCTGCCTCTTCCTCGCTCAGAACAAGGCCTTCTGGCAGATCAATTTCCGGCGCATGTGGGTATGGGTCCAAATCAAGCGCAAACTGCTCTACCGCAGCTTCACCCAAGTCAATATCCTGCCCTTCATACGGAATTTCATCAATTGCATCCAAATCAGGCTCTTCGGGTTCTACAAACCGTTCAGAAGGCACAAACCGAATGTTGAATGCTCCTGCCAGAACATCCTCAAAATTTTCAAGACTGACAACGCAGGTCTGCGTATAATGAACAGCCAGCGCACCTTCTGCCTCCACCACGCTGTGCCTATCGGCCTTAAGCAGATACCGACAGCGAAAAAGTGTAATTTTTGGCAAACCAAGGCGGCGAGCAATCGCTGCACATTCCTGTTCTGTTGCTTCCACCGTCACTGCAGTTTCCTGCCCTCCGATTCGGCGCAATGCCATTGGGCGGGAAAATTCTGGTTTTTCAGACATGGCAGCCTCCTGAGCTGGCAGAGGAAGATCGTTTACAGGGGCGCATACACTTACGGGCACATCCCCATCTGCAACGCTTTTTCTAATTGGGGCTTTTTGAAGGAAAGCTAAAGGGGGTAAAGTGTAAAAACGAATGGAAAAAACCATTCTGTAATTGACGCTTCGTATCAGTTTGAGGCATCCGACTGTTACATGGCCGCGATGTGCGGATGCCTTAAATGTTATACTTAGGGAAGCCTCAACCGAATGAAGCAGCCACGCCAGAACAAAATATCACGCCTGCGGAATACCTGCGGCGCGTTGGCGGCAGTAATAGCGCTTTCTGGCTGCGCCGTGTTTGGGCCAACCCCCACGCCCCGTGGCTCTTTGATTGAGGCAGATGATTACAACCAGCTTATTCCCGGCGCCAGCACACGGGCCGATGCGTTAGATCTGCTAGGCTCCCCCACCACCAAGGGAGCGTTTGATGACAACACATGGATCTATATTTCCATGAGCACATATCTGATTCCCATGGATTTTCCGGGAATCGGCAAGCAGCAGGTTGTGGTGCTGAAGTTTGATGATGCAGGCAACCTTCAGAGCTTACGCACACTGAACAAAAAAGATTCCCGCTCTGTCGCCATGATCAACAGCATCACCCCCACGCCGGGCACAAAAATCAACATCCTACAGCAGATTCTGGGGAACGTGGGCCGCTACAACCCCATGCAGAATATGATGGGCGCGGGCTCCGCAGGCGGTGGCGCAGGGGGTATGGGCATGAACAATCAGGGGCCAGGCCACTTTGGTTCTGGCAACTCTCTGTAACTGCCAGCAGGTCTAGCGCGGCAGGAACAGCCTGACGCGCAGGCCACCCATTGGGGAATCCAGCAATTCCATCTCGCCGCCATGTGCGCGCACGATATCGCGTGAGATTGTTAACCCCAGCCCGGTTCCACCCCCACGCCCGCTCTCAAAAGCCCGTAGAACGCCGTCTCGACGTTCTGGAGGGATACCCGGCCCATCATCATCTACCATCACCACAACGCCATCTGATCGGCTCTGAGCGCTTAAATTGATATGCTTTGCATAGCGCCGCGCATTATCCACCAAATTGGTTAATGCGCGGCGCATGGCATCTGGGCGCATGTGCACGCGCAACCCCTGTGCCACACGCACAGAAAAAACATGCGCGCCAGCCCGCCGGGCCGCAGCAGCCACGTCTTCCAAAAAGGGTTCTATTTCGGTTTCTGCAACGTTTTCGGCCCCTTCCCCCCGTGCAAAGGCCAAATAACTGGCAATCATGTGCTCCATTTCAGCCACATCACCAATCATGTCTTCCACGTCGGGTTGAATATCCTCTGCACGTACCATGCCGGTACGGGGCATCATGTCCAAAGAAAGCCGCAAACGGGTGAGTGGTGTGCGCAAATCATGCGATACACCCGCCAGAACCCCCGTGCGTTGCGATACAAAACGGTAAATCCGATCTTGCATGCGGTTAAAGGCCACAGCAGCTTTACGCACTTCCTGCGCCCCTGCCGGACGAATAGGGCCAATATCACGCCCAAGCCCAAACTGTTCGGCCGCATGAGCCAACCGCCGGATAGCCCGCACTTGGTTACGCATGAACAGGCTGGCAATCACAAACAGCAGCAAGGAACTACCAACAGCCCATGCCACAAACAGCCAGATCTGCCCCATATCCAACCGTTTACGCGGTGCTTCTACATCCAGCACACCATCTGGCAACTGAATGGAAATTTTGACTGTATGGGGGTCTGCCCGCCAGTTTACAAAAAACGGATAGCTAATGGAGGCACGTAAGGCGCGAGCCAGATCTTCATCCATAGGCCCCAGCACATGGGTAGAGCCAAAACGCCTAAGCCGCGCATTGGAATGCCACGATTCCACCAACTGCAAATGTTGCTGGGCTTGCTCTACAAACCACTGCCGGTCTGCCGGTTTTTTCAAATGCTCCAAGGCGTTCAATGAGAGCACAATTTCCGATGTAACGGAATCTGAAAGACGCCGCGAGGCAACCTGTAGAAAATTACCGTAAAACACTTCCAGCGCGATGCCCTGCGTGATCAGCAAGGGAATGAACACAATCAGCAAAGATCTCGCCAGAAGCGAACGTGGAAGCACGCGCCGCATGGATTTTTCCACCCTGCGTGATTTCCAGAATGAGGATGGAAAAAGCTTTAGCCCGCTGCGCTGCATGATCTAGTCTTACAGCCCGGGTTTGAGCACATACCCACGCCCACGAATGGTATGCAGGTATCGTGGTTCCTTGGGGTCGGGCTCAATACGTCGCCTAAGACGCGTAACCTGCACATCTACGGCGCGTTCTCCAATTTCCGCCATATCCAGCGCCTTGGCAATTTCCTCCCGCGAGAACACATCATTGGGCCTGCGCGCCAATACGGAAAGCAGAGCGGCCTCCCCTCCCGTAAGATGGATGGTGCCATTGGGGCCACTAAGAATAAGCCGAACCGGATCAAACTCCTTATCCCCTAACCGCACGATGCGCAGATTATCCGTGGCCGGAGCAGGCTGATGCCGGCGCAAATGTGCTTTCAAGCGCAAAAGCAGCTCACGCGGCTCAAAAGGTTTACCCAGATAATCATCTGCCCCAGCTTCCAGCCCCGTAATGCGGTCTGCTGGCTCTCCTCGTGCTGTAAGAAGCAGAATGGGAAGTTCCTGCCCCTCATCACGCAGTGCGCGTGTTAGCTCCAAACCGTTTTCACCCGGCATGGTCACATCCAGCACCATGGCATCGGGCTGAATACCTTCCAGCGTTTGCCGTGCTTCTGCCGCACTCGCCGCCACGCTTACCCGAAAACCGTGCTCAAACAGGTAACGCTGCAACAGCCGCCGCAACCGTGGATCATCATCCACCACGATAACATGCGGGGCGACATCTTCTTCCACACTCTCGCGCTCATGCTCCATGCCGCCCTCCTTTTTTGCCTGCTGCATCTTCATTCAGCACAGACCGACTCTGCTCGGATAACATTCCACGCATCACGCGCCGAAACCCTTCTACGGCGGCACCTCCTGCCTCCCGGTACGCTGCCACAAGGCGCTGGCGCACAACAGCAAACAATCTGGCTTCTGCCGCCTTACCTTCTGGGCTTAAAAAAAGCAGACGCTGCCGCCTATCCTGGCGGCCCGGTTGGCTTTCCAGATACCGCCTTGCGTCCAGTTCATGCATGGTGCGGCCAAGGCTTTGTTTTGTCACCCCCAACACAGCTTGAAGGCGGCTAACTGGAATACCGGGGCTAAATGCCAGAACCTGCAAGACCCGGTAATGCGCGTGCCCCAAACCATCTTCTTCTAAAACGGGCTCAACAGCCTGCGCCATATCGCGCGATGCCAGAAACATGAGGGTTTGCGCCAGCCTCAACTGTTCTTCCCGCAGAAAGAGCAGGTCTGCCCCTGCTGTTTCATGAGGTAGGGACATATGCATTCAGGCTCCCTGCTTTTAAGCGCGCGCCATAAAGGGAAAACCACCCATACGGGCCTTGATACGCCCAAAACGCAGAACATCTGCCAGACGCCTGTCCACAAACGCAGCCAAAGCGGCTTCGTTATCGCCACGGGCCAGCCAGTACAGCAGCACAGAGGCATATATGCCACCCAAGCTCAGGCGCTTGGTCATGTAAGTTAGCCCAGAAGAGTCATCCTGCGCGGCCTGCCAGATGGCATTAACGGTGCGCATCATGCTTCGGCGCAGCGCTTTTCCCTCACACGGTGCCAGCAAAACAGAAAGACCTTTACGCGAGGCTGCACGGACAGACCCATCTGCTGGGAGCCGATACAGCAGCGCCTGCCTTACACGCTGGCTTAGTCGAGCTTCTTCCGTATCCCACATAGCTTCCAGCATATCTCTGTCACACAGATCAAACCACGCTTCCACAAGTTCCGCACTCCCACCCGGAAACAGCAGGTCAGCATCTGGGCCTGCCACTTGCAGCAGAACATCCATGCCCCATCCGCGCTCTCCGGCCACCGCAGCCATTTTACGCAAGATCTCATCCCGCGCTGGGTCACGTTCCAAAGGCGCAGGCATAATGCCAGCAGCCAAAGTTGCCACTGCCAATGAGATAGCCTGACTTATCTTACCTGCACCCGTGCTCATGCTTTATGCCCCATACCGTGTGATTTCTTTTGCAAATCCAAATTTGCTCATATCCGTCATCCGCATGGGATAGAGGATTCCATCCAGATGATCCATTTCGTGCTGCATGACATGCGCCCGAAAGCCTGTGGCCATGCCTTCCACCTTCTGACCATGCTGATCAAACCCAGCATACCATATGCGCTTATAACGCGGCACTTCCCCACGCAGATCAGGCAGAGAAAGGCAGCCTTCTGCCCGTAGCTGCGTTTCATCATCAACAGGCGTTAAAATCGGGTTGATCAAAGCCTGCACAGGCAAAGGCGGATCATCTTCTCCTTCACTGCGGGCCAACGGCACGCTGTAAATAAAAAGCCTTTGAGACATAAAAACCTGTGGGGCCGCCAAGCCTACGCCACCGCTTTCTTCCAGAGTTTCACGCATATCGGCTATCAAGCGCTGAATATCTGGGGCTGTGGGGTCTGGCACCTCCTGCGCGGACTGCCTTAAAACCGGGTGCCCCATGCGGGCTATTGCAAGAACTGCCATTTTTCACCCCATTTCTATGGAGGTTGCACAATAAAAGCACTCAGAAGTGCATTTTAAACACGAAAGAACAAATTGTATCTTGTCTAAAGGCCGTGTTATAGAGGCCGCCAACAAAGGAATCGGCGCCCCGCAAGGCCGCGACGGTTCCGGTTCCGTATAATCTACAAAAAGCCGGGTTACCCGGATTTTTCTGAAACAGGGGTTAGAGACCAAGTGCACGTTCTCGTCCGTGACAACAATGTCGATCAGGCTCTTAAAGCGCTCAAGAAGAAAATGCAGCGTGAAGGAATCTTCCGTGAAATGAAGCTGCGTCGGCACTTCGAAAAGCCGTCTGAGCGTAAGGCCCGTGAAGCGGCAGAAGCCGTGCGCCGTGCTCGTAAGATGGAACGTAAGCGTCTGGAACGCGAAGGCTTCTAAGCCTTTCCATCCTTCTATCCAAAAAAGGTCGGCATCCTATGGATGTTCCGGCCTTTTTTGTGCCTGCTATGTTTGATAGCTTCGCGCACATAAAAAAAGCCGCCCCACCTAAAGTGGAGCGGCTTTTTAAACTGGTAGCTTGCTAAAAGCGTTACTTCTGGAGCTTATCCAGCTCCCGCACAATGGCTTCACCCATAACGGATGTGCCAACGCGCGCCATGCCTTCGCTCATGATATCTGCCGTGCGCAGACCGCTTTCCAACACGTTGGAAACTGCCTGCTCAATCATGTTTGCTTCTTCCTGCTTATTCAGGGAGTAACGCAGCAGCATGGCAAAAGATAGAATCTGCGCAATTGGGTTTGCAATGCCCTGCCCGGCAATATCCGGCGCACTACCATGAATAGGCTCATACAGCGCGGGGAATTTGCCATTTTCACGCACAGCACCAAGCGTTGCAGAAGGCAGCATACCCAAGCTGCCTGTTAGCATAGATGCAAGGTCAGACAGCAGATCACCAAACAGGTTGCCTGTTACAATCACATCAAACTGGCGCGGGTTACGCACCATCTGCATGGCGCAGTTATCGGCCAGCATGTGAGAAAGTTCTACATCCGAGAATTCTTTGGCGTGCACATCTGTCACCACTTCCTTCCATAGAAGGCCACTTTCCATGACATTGCATTTTTCAACAGAGCACACACGGTTGGACCGCTTGCGTGCCAGATCAAACGCCACACGTGCCACACGTTCAATTTCGGATGTGGTGTAAACTTCTGTGTTCACACCGCGCTTGCTGCCATCTGGCAGGGTTTCAATACCACGTGGGTTGCCAAAATAGATACCACCCACCGTTTCACGCACGATCATAATATCCAGACCGCGCACCACATCCGGCTTAAGCGTGCTGGCATCAACCAGTGCATCAAACACTTTGGCAGGGCGCAAGTTGGCAAACAGCCCCAGTTCCTGTCGCAGCTTGAGAATGGCTACTTCCGGGCGCTTTTCAAACCCCACATGTGCCCATTTCGGATCCCCCACCGAGCCAAACAGCACAGCATCCGCAGCCCATGCCTTCTCGATTACTTCATCACGGATAGGCACACCGTATTCTGCCAGAGAAGCACCACCAACCAGATCTTCCGTAATATCAAAGGACAGGCCACGACGGCTTTCCAGCCAATCAATAACGTGCCGGACTTCCCGCATGATTTCGGGGCCAATACCGTCACCCGGCAGAACAAGAAGTTTTATGGCTGTGTTCTGTGCAGTCATCATGCAGCTCCAGAATAATCAATCAATATGAATGGAAGGCATCCAAGGTTTTTCCCGGTTTTCCCGGTTTTCATACCCTTCGATATTTGTTTCGTGCTGAAGTGTCTGGCCAATATCATCCAGCCCTTCCAACAGCATATGCTTACGGAACGGATCGATTTCAAAAGGCACTTCCTGCCCATCTGGCCGCACAATCACCTGCCGGGGCAGATCAACCGTAAGGCGGGCATTGCTGCCCATGCTGGCATCCTCCATCAGCTCATCGCAAATTTCGCGCGGCAGACGGATCGGTAAAATACCGTTTTTGAAGCAGTTATTGAAAAAGATATCTGCAAAAGAAGGGGCAATCACGCACCGAATGCCGAAATCCAACAATGCCCAAGGCGCATGCTCGCGCGATGAACCGCAACCCAGATTATCATAGGTAATCAGGATTTCGGCTTTGCGCCATGGCTCTTTATTCAGCACAAAATCCGGGTTTTCTTTACCATCTGGCAGATAGCGCATAGCATCAAAGGCATTTTTGCCCAAACCAGTGCGCTGCGTGGTTTTAAGAAACCGTGCCGGAATAATTTTATCGGTATCAATGTTAGCTTCTGGCAGAGCTGCTGCAATGGCCGACAGAGTTGTAAACTTTTCCATTATGCCAGCTCCCTTACATCAGTCAGGCGCCCGGTAACAGCAGCAGCAGCAGCCATAGCTGGAGACAGCAGATGTGTGCGACCACCCGGCCCCTGACGCCCTTCAAAATTACGGTTGGATGTAGAAGCGCAACGCTGGCCCGGTGTCAGCCGATCCGGGTTCATGCCGAGGCACATAGAGCATCCGGCCTCACGCCATTCAAAACCGGCATCCAGAAAAATCTGATCCAGACCTTCTTCTTCCGCCTGCCGCTTTACGTTGCCCGAACCCGGAACAATCATGGCGCGCACGCCTTCAGCTACCTTGCGGCCAGCCGCTATCTGCGCAGCGGCACGCAGGTCTTCAATGCGGCTGTTGGTGCAAGACCCAATAAAAACCACATCAATGGGTGTGCCTGCAATTTTCTGCCCGGCTTCCAGCCCCATGTAGTCCAGCATGCGCTGCATTTGGGTGCGCTTGGCTTCATCTGCTTCATCAGCAGGATTAGGCACGGCAGCCGTAATGGGCAGCACTGTTTCTGGGCTGGTGCCCCATGTCAGGCTAGGGCTGATATCTTCTGCCCGAAGCGTCACTTCCTTATCGAAATGCGCGCCTTCATCAGAAGCCAGTGTTTTCCAGTAGACAACGGCCTTATCAAACTCTTCGCCTTTGGGGGCAAAGGGGCGGCCACGCACATATTCAAATGTGGTTTCATCTGGCGCAACCATGCCTGCACGTGCACCGGCCTCAATCGCCATGTTGCACAGCGTCATGCGGCCAGCCATGTCCAGACCACGAATGGCGGAGCCAGCAAATTCAATAACATGCCCTGTGCCACCAGCCGTGCCAATGTGCCCGATAATAGCCAGCATGATATCTTTGGCAGAAACGCCAGCACCCAGCGCGCCATCTACCGTAACGCGCATGTTTTTGGCTGGCCGCTGCAGAATGGTCTGCGTAGCCATAACATGCTCGACTTCCGATGTACCGATACCGAAAGCCAGCGAACCCAGAGCACCATGCGTAGACGTATGGGAATCACCGCACACAATGGTCATGCCTGGCAGAGATATCCCCTGCTCTGGCCCGACAACGTGCACAATACCCTGATTGGCAGATAGCAGCGGGAAATACGGAACCCCGAATTCCTTAACGTTACGTTCCAGCGTTTCAATCTGATTACGGCTATCAGCTTCTTCAATCGGCTGGGTACGGTCAGACGTGGGCACATTGTGGTCAACCACCGCCACCGTTTTTTCCGGATGGCGCAGTTTACGCCCTGCCAGACGCAAGCCTTCAAAAGCCTGCGGGCTGGTGACTTCGTGCACAAGGTGCCGGTCAATATAAAGAATGGAGGTGCCGTCCGGCAGAGTTTCAACGACGTGATCATCCCAGATCTTGTCGAACAACGTACGCGGGCCCATGCCCTCCTCCTTTATATTTCTTACACTACATGCGCCAGCACACCTACTTGGGCCAGTGCTGTTGCGGTATGCCTATATATCAAAAAGACCCGACTGACATAGGCCAGCCGGGTTTTAAAAACCATATCAGACCGCAGTAAACGATTATATGGTTTTAGTTGGCTGCCGGGGCAACCACTTCACGCGGGCGTTCTGCAATACGTGCAGACTTACCGCTACGGCCACGCAGGTAGTACAGTTTTGCACGACGCACTTTACCACGACGCACAACCTTGATTTCTGCCACCGTAGGTGCGTACAGCGGGAACACACGTTCCACACCTTCACCATTGGAAATTTTGCGCACGGTGAAGTTGCTGTTCAGGCCCTTGTTGGAACGGGCAATCACAACGCCTTCAAAAGCCTGCAGACGGGTACGTTCACCTTCCTGCACCTTAACGGAAACACGCACCGTATCACCGGCTTCGAATTCCGGAACAGCGCGCTCTGCTGTCAGACGCTTAATTTCTGCAGCTTCATACTGCTGAATGATGTTCATGTCGGTATCCTTCCTCAAACCCCAAAATGGTCTGTCTGTGCGGCCCCGCCCACAGCTTCAGCCATGTTTCTTTCCTTGCGAGCCAGCCAGGCAGACCACAGATCCGGCCTTCTTTCCCGCGTTATTTCTTCTGCCTGCTTCTGCCTCCAGGCCGCGATGGCGGCATGATTGCCCGAAAGCAGGATTTCCGGCACAGCGCGCCCTTCCCATTCAGCAGGACGGGTATAGTGCGGATATTCAAGCAGCCCTTCGGAAAAACTTTCCTCTACGCCACTTTCTCCACACCCCATCACGCCGGGCAGCAGGCGCACACACGCATCCAGCAACACCAGTGCAGCAGTTTCCCCACCAGAGAGAATGTAATCTCCGATAGATACCTGCTCGACGTCATGCGCTTGCAGCACACGCTCGTCCACACCTTCAAACCGACCACACAGCAACAACACCCCAGAACCAGCCGCATAACGCCGCACATCCTGCTGCGTTAAAGGCCGCCCACGTGGCGTAAGATACACACGCGGCACATCCGCTGGCGCTTGAGAAGCTGCAAAAGCAGCATCCACCACATCTGGGCGGATAACCATGCCTGCACCACCACCAAACGGTGTATCATCCACTGCACGATGCCGGCCCAGACCATGCTGCCGCAGATCTTCCGTCCGACATGTCCACAAGCCTTTTTCCAGTGCTCGCCCTGCAAGGGAAAGCCCCAGTGGGCCCGGAAACATTTCAGGAAACAGCGTGAGCACAGTGGCCTGCCAGTTCATGGCTGCACCTCTGTTTTCTGCCGTTTACCAACGCCACGTCCTTCTTCGCCCGAAACTTCTTCAGGTCGCACCACCGTAATTGTCCGTTGTTCCAGATGCACCTGCGGCACACAGGCCTGAGTAAACGGAACAAGGGAACCATCACTTAGTTCCAGACTGGCGCCAGCTCCATAATCATGCACCATCACAACACGACCAAGAGAAAGACCGTTTTCGAATGCTTCCATACCAATCAGATCAGCATGATAGAATTCTTCTTCCTCAGGTTCAGGCAAAGCTGTGCGCGGCACATACAGGCGGGTGTTTACCAATGCCTGCGCAGCATCACGATCGGCCAACGGCGTGCCATTGGCATCCCGCAATTCGGCCACGCTATCCGCCCCACGCCAACTAAGGAACCATTTACGGCCTTGATCATCCTGCAATGCCCCAGACTGCTCCAGCGTTTGTGGGTTTTCCGCATAAGCGCGCACACGCACAAGGCCGCGCACACCATGCGGTTTACCAACAACGCCCATCAGAATGAGGTTTGAGCACATGATGGTTTCAGGCTTTAGGCAGCAGCGGCTTCGGCAGCTTTAGCAGCTTCAGCAGCGCGTGCCTGTGCCTTCTTCTTCGGAGCAGACTTTTTCGGCTGTTCACGATAAGCGGGCTTAGGCGCCAGACCAGCGTTACCAAGGAAGCGTGCAACGCGATCTGTCGGCTGGGCACCTTCAGACAGCCAATGCTTGATGCGTTCTTCTGTCAGGCGCACGCGTTCAGCGTGGTCAGACGGCAGCATTGGATTGTAAGCACCAACCTTTTCAATGAAACGACCATCACGCGGGGAACGGCTATCTGCCACAACGATGTGGTAGTAAGGACGCTTCTTGGCACCTGCGCGGGCAAGACGAATTTTAAGACTCATTCGGAGTTACTCCAGACCCAAAAATAAAAAACCCGAAAAACTGCTTCTAGAAACAGACCGCCTTAGCGGAAAGGATTGCCACCAGGCCCACCCGGCGGCCCTCCTCCTCCCATTCCTTTCGGCATGAGCGCGGACATTCCCTGGCGCATGAGACCTTTCAAGCCCAGTTTGTTGAAGCGCTTCATCATGGAGGACATCATATCAAACTGCTTAAGCAGCTTGTTAACATCCTGAACTGTAGATCCAGACCCGGCAGCAATACGCTTTTTGCGCGATGCCTTGATAATGGCAGGCTTTTTGCGCTCTGCCTTGGTCATGGAAGAAATAATGGCAAGGTGCTTTTTCAGGATCGAGGTATCAAGATCCTTGTCCCCCAAAGCTTCCTTAACTTTACCCATGCCCGGCAACATGCCCAGAATACCGGAAATGGACCCCAACTTGTTGATCTGGCGGATCTGGGATGCGTAGTCATCCAGATCGAACTTGCCCGCCATCATCTTCTGGGCGAGGCGTTCACCTTCTTCCTGATCAAGCGTATCGGCGGCTTTTTCAACAAGCCCGGCAATATCACCCAAGCCAAGAATACGGCCTGCCACACGTTCTGGATAAAACTCATCCAGCCCGTCCAGCTTTTCACCCGTACCAATCAGCTTGATGGGGGCACCGGTAATGGCACGCATAGAAAGCGCTGCACCACCGCGGGAATCACCATCCATCCGGGTCATGACAACGCCGGTTACGCCCACAGCCTCATTAAAGGCCTTAGCGGTATTCACGGCATCCTGCCCGGTCATGGCATCCACAACCAGCAGAGTTTCTGCCGGATGTGTGACATCACGAATCTGCCGCACCTCATCCATCAACGCTTCGTCTATGGAAAGACGACCGGCGGTATCGAGGATAACGACATCGTAACCTTCAAGCCGCCCCGTATCGAGGGCACGCTTGGCAATTTCTACTGGTGTCTGTCCAGCGATAATCGGCAGGGACGTGACACCAACCTGCTCTGCCAACTGCGCAAGCTGCAACTGTGCTGCAGGGCGCTGTGTATCCAGAGAAGCGAGCAGAACCTTTTTACGTTCACGCGTTTTAAGGCGCAGGGCCAGCTTACCAGAGGTAGTGGTTTTACCAGACCCCTGCAAACCAACCATAAGAACAGGAACAGGCGGAGTGGAATTGAGATTAAGAGGAACAGCACCCGCACCACCAAGAGCATCAATAAGTGCATCATTGACGATTTTGGCGACAGCCTGACCGGGAGAAATGCTTTCCAGCACCTCATGCCCAACGGCACGTTCTTTAACTTTATTAACGAAGTCTTTAACAACAGGCAGCGCAACGTCGGCATCCAGCATAGCCAGACGGACTTCCCGCATTGCCTCCAGAACATCGGCTTCAGACAGCGCTCCCTGTTTAGCGAGGCCATCAAAAACGCCGGAAAGCTTGCCTGAAAGAGCTTCGAACAAAAGTATCACACCCCATAACAAGACGCGCCACTGCGCGAACACTCGCGGAGTGGCGGGCCTGATTTGTTGCAGGGGTTACGGGATACCCCTGCGAGAGTCAAGAACCTTCTGGCGGTTTACTTGCCAGATTTGTCTGCATCAACCGCTGGGGCCGGATGTTCTACCGCATGCAGTTGATCCAGCAGATCATGAATTTTTACCTGACGTGCATGGATTTGTGCCAGCTGATCGGTTGTCAGCACATCATGAATGCGGGAAGCCGTTTCCAGATGCTGAGATTCACGCTGGGCGCGCAGGGTAGCCATTTCCTGCTGCAAAGTTGCAACCTTATCTTTATCCACCGGGCCGGGAGATGTTAGGGCATCTTCAATCTGGCGATGAATTTTGTCGAAATCACCACGGAGATCCTGCGCCTGATCCTGACGGTGTGCTTCCTGCAGGATGGTCTGGATCTGCTTGCGCTGCTTTTTTGTAAGATCAATGCCATCCAGAGCATTCAGCCCTGCACCCGGAATACCGGGACCAAAGCCGTTTCCATTAAATCCGTTACCCGGTTCTGCATGTGCGCTTACGCCTGCAACAGAAACACCTGCAGCCACAATTGCTGCCAGAAGGGTCTTTTTGATTTTCATAATGTCTATGCTCCTTAAAAGCTTGAACTGCTCCATACTTGGGGAAGATTACAAACTTGCCAAGGGTTACGCCGAATATAAATCCTTAGACATTCGGGTTGGCATCAATCCGCAGACTTGCGCGCTAACTCTAGAAAACGGGCGGCATCGGCCACTTCCCGCTGTATACCGGCAATACGGTCTGTTATTTCCGTATCCTCACCCCATACAGCCATCTGCATACGTTCATCCAGCGTTGCACTGGCCACCAGCTCATCTACAGAACCTGCACCATTCACCAGCGCCAAACCCAGCACAAGGCTCCCCAATGCAGGCACGGAAACAGCAAGCACAGCCAATTCCGCTGGGTTCAGCTTTTCCATGGCATCATAGAGCTTTTGCAACGACTCTTCAGGCTGCACAATTGGCATCACGCCAGAGGATGTGTGCAGGGTGACACCATATTGCTTACGCAGCCACTCCAGCCACGGGTTCCATTCCTTACGCTGGGCTTGTGCCAGCTTACCTTCTCCCGGTTCCCGGTAGCACAGCAGATCACTTCCCGCATAAGCCAGAAGGCTGCGTAAAACCCCTTCCCGCTCAGCAGGAATACGCTCGATCATGGAGCCTGCAATGCCGGTAAGAGGCAAATCTGCAGGTGAAAAACGACCATCTGCATTTTGCCCGGCAGCTTGCCATTCCGCCGCCAGTGCATCTGCCAACGCGCGAGACTTTACGCATAGCGGAGTCTTGCGTGGCAGACGAATGCTGCGCCCATCAAGTTGCACCACAAAGCCCTGCTCTTCCGGCGTGACATTGGCCTGCTTCCAGAACCGCTTACGGCCAGCAGGCGCATTGCCAGAAACATTATGTTCAGTAGATGCCATTTTCATTGGAACAGCCCCAAGCCACGCAACATGTTCATGACCTTTCCTTCCTTGCCCGCTTTTTTCTGCGGAGCATCTGGCCCAGCCACACCCTCACGCGCAGCGGAAAGCATAGAGGGGCAACTATCTCCCTCTCCATCATTTCCACCAATACTTATGCCGTATCGGCCCTCGTAAGCCGGGTCCATACGCGGTTTGGGGTCTGACAATGTACCTGTAACTGCAACATCGGAAGAAGCCGAAGCCCCACCCAGCAACACGCGAGGAGACAGATGCATATCTAGCGCCTGAGAGCCCAGCCCCACTGTGCCGTGCCCATGCAGAACCAGAAACGGCGTTTCCAGCCCTAACATATCAATGTTGGCGTTACCCTGCGCAAACTGCATATGGCTGCCAAAGCACCTGACTGGCATTTTGCCTTTAACAGGCACCTGTGGCCCTAAAAGGGTACGAATAGCGGCCCCACTTACGCTGCCATCCACAACCGAAACCCCAAGGTGACCATCCAGATTGTTGCGCCGATCTTCCGGCGTTTCCCCTTGTGTGGAAACTGCTCCTACAAGCTGCACCGTGCCAGAAAGAGATGCAGAAAGGCCAAGCCAGCGCTCAACAACAGGCAATGGTAAAAATACAGGATGCGCCGCCAATTCAATCTGAGGCACGGCACCTGCGACATCATACACCAAGCGGCCGACTTGTTGGAAACCATTGCCCTCTGCCTGCACGGGCTCAAGCGTTAGCCTGCTATTTTGCAACGTAGCATGCGTGCTGACATGCGCCCATGTAACACCTTGCCAATTTACACTTTGCGCCTGCACATCCACCGCACCATGCGCGCCACGCAGCACATCCGGCACAGCATGGTGCCGTATCAACGCAGCCGTATCGGCAACATCTATGCGGCCATCTACCTTAAGATCATTGGCGGCTGGCAGATCACCACCGGGCGCCACATGCGCAAGCTGGCCATGCACATCCAACGCAGAAGCTCCAGCACTTAGGGTACCTGTGCCGTGTATGCTGGATTCACCCTGTGTGAGCGTTAAATCCACTGGCACAACCTGCTGCGCAACGTGCTCAGGCTGAGCCAACTGCTGTATTGTACCAACCGTGCCGCGCAGGCTTAATACCTGCGCCCCAACCTGACCATCAATCTGGGTCGTCACCGGGTCTGTTGGCCGGGCTGTGTCTATCACCACACGTGTTAACGCGGCCTGTGGCAACCATGCGCCCACATCCACATTTTCTGCCCGCACATGCAGGCTTTGTGGTGCAGGCTGCGCCCCCTGCCCACCAACAGCCATATCTATAGATACGTTACGGCCATCTGGCAGATTTGCATGCGGAAAAAAGACATTCAGGTCACGTAGTTGCGCAACAGAGCCACCAATCTGCAACGCATAAACCTTTTGGCCCTGTGGATCTGTGATGGACCCATCTATATGGGCCAACCCAGCAGGATGACCATTAACGGTAAGGGAAATTCTGAGCTGCATTGGCAACTGGGCAGACATTGGCAACAAAGGCCCAGTTTGCCCGGTAAGCGCTAACTGACCAGCCCCTTTACGCAGCTTTACGTCAAAATCAGGCGCGTTACCTGAAAGCCCTTTAACCTTGCCTTCGGCAACCTGAAACGCACCGGAGCGATGATGCACTGCATCAAGCCAAGCTACCTGCGCCTGCGTGAGTGAAAGGTCTGAGACCGTTAGATTCCAGTGCATCTTACCGGAACTGGAAGAAGTCCCTCCACCACTGCTCTGACGCTCCTGCGGTGTGAAATGCCAGTCTGCCCGCCCATCCGCCAAACGCCGCAATTGCACTTGTGGGCTGATCAGGCTGACATCTTCAAACGCAATGCGGTGCGAAAACAGCGGCAACAATGCCAGCCGGGCACGGACTTGCCCGATATCCAGCATATTTACGCCATCTTCCGCCACGCTGGAAAGTTTGACGCCCTTTGCTTCCACCCATGGAAAAGGCAGAATCCACACATGCAACTGGCCGATTGCGAGGTGACGGCCTGTGCTACTTTCCACGGCATCGGCCAACCGTGTTTTAAGCCAATCTGCATCCTGTGTAGCAGATACAATCGTGGCACCGCCCAGCGCCAGAACAGCGGCCCCCGCCAACAGGCCGATTTTCCATTTCAGACGCATGTGCGTTTCTCCTGTTTCAACTTAAACCGTCCTTATCCTTGGCCACCACGGCGTGACGGTGGTGGTGTAGTGCCCGGCACAAACCCAAGGGTTCGGAAGGTTTCACGCATATGCGGCGGCAATTCGGCACTTACGGTTAAGCGCCCACCAGCCGGATGAGGCATATCCAGCATACGGGCATGCAGATGCAGTCTATCTGTAAAACCGGAAGGATGTGCAGCCGCCCCACCATATTTGGGATCACCCAAAATAGGCGTACCTAAAGACTCGCAATGCACACGTAACTGATGCGTACGCCCGGTAAGCGGTGAAAGCTCCAGCCAAGAAAACTTGCGCGCAGCCGAATCCAGCACTTCGTAAACAGAACGTGCAAATTGCGCATCGGCATCTTTGCGGTCTGCCGCCACGGTTATGGAACCGGGACCTGCACCCAAACGCGCCAATGGCTGGTCTATTTCTCCCGAAAGTGGGTCAGGCCGCCCAACCACAACAGCCCAGTAGATTTTTTTTACATCCCGGCCACGGAAAGATGCGGCCAGCTTGGCAGCCACACCGGGTGTGCGAGCTAACAGCAGCAAGCCGGAAGTATCTTTATCAATCCGGTGCACCAGCCGTGGGCGCGGGTCATCTTCTTCCCGCAGGCCATCCAGCATCATATCAATATGTTTGGTAATGCCGGGGCCACCCTGCACGGCAAGCCCTGCGGGTTTGTTAAGAACAATAACGTGCTTGTCCTGATACACCACCATCTTGCGGATTTCGCGCGCCAGTTTTTCATCCAGCGGGCGCGGCACATCTCGCGCGGGTTTAGCGGCCATGGGTATAGGGGGCACACGCACCGTTTGCCCTGGCTCCAGCCGAGTAGAAGCTTCTACCCTTTTGCCCTCAACACGAATCTGGCCTGTGCGGCACAGTTTTTGAAGCGCCCCCTGCGTAAGATGCGGGTAATGGCGGCGAAAATAGCGATCCAGACGAATACCATCTTCGTCTTCGCTTACGGTACGATTGACAACACTCATGCGCCGATATTCACGACTAACGCCGATCCCGCAAGCGGGACCACGTTTCTAGCCTGTGACGAACCTCCCGTTCATAGCCTCTGCCCGTTGGATTATAGAAGTTCTGCCGCCTCATACCGTCGGGAAAATAATTCTGACCAGAAAAGCCTTCTTCCGCATCATGATCATACTGATAGCCCTTACCGTAGCCGATATCCTGCATCAGCTTTGTGGGGGCATTTAGAATATGTGCAGGCGGCATGAGGCTGCCTGTAGCCTTGGCGGCACGGCGCGCAGCACCATAGGCTTTATAAACTGCATTGGATTTGGGGGCTGTGGCCAGATGTACCACAAGCTGTGCCAAAGCCAGCTCCCCCTCTGGTGAGCCTAGGCGCTCATATGTTTCCCACGCAGCCACAGCCAATGGCAGGGCGTGTGGGTCTGCCATGCCTATATCTTCTGCGGCAAAGCGTGTCATACGGCGGGCTAGATAACGTGGGTCTTCCCCCCCTTCCAGCATGCGGGCAAACCAGTAGAGGGCCGCATCCGGATCTGATCCGCGCATGGATTTATGCAGCGCGGAAATAAGATTGTAATGCTCTTCCCTATCCCGATCATACAAAATGGCGCGTTTTGCCAACAGGCGGGAAAGTGCCTGCGCATCCAGCGGCTTTTCTGTTTTCAGGCTTAAAAGCTGCTCCACCATGTTCAGCAGATAACGACCATCACCGTCCGCCATGGCGCGGAGGGTTACGCGTCCATCTTCCGTAAGCGGCAAGGGTCGGCCTGTTTCTTCTTCCGCCCTTACCAGAAGGGCTTCACAAGCAGGATCATCCAGCCGGTTCAGCACCATGACCTGACAGCGAGAAAGCAAAGCCGAGTTAAGCGCGAAGGAAGGATTCTCGGTTGTAGCGCCTACCAGCACAACGGTGCCGTCTTCCACAACAGGCAAAAAGCCATCCTGCTGCGCACGATTGAAGTGATGAATTTCATCTACAAACAGCAGTGTGCCACCACCAGCTTCTGCTTGCCTGCGTGCGTTCTCGAACGCTTTTTTCAGATCCGCCACACCAGAAAACACAGCGGAAAGCTGCACAAATTTCAGCCCCGCAGCTTGGGCCAACAGGCGCGCGATAGTGGTTTTACCTACACCCGGCCCACCCCACAAAATCAGACTGGCAAGAGAACCACGTTCAAGCATACGCGTTAGCGCACCCTCTGGCCCCAACAGGTGCGCTTGCCCTACCACATCTTCCAGCCGCTGCGGGCGCAAACGGTCGGCCAATGGCTGTGTGGGCGCTGGCTTTTTACGTGCGTCCGCGCTTCCCCCCTGCGATGGCTCAGGAGAAAGCCCAAAAAGATCATCACCCATTATCGGGGGTTCACGCTCTGCGGCCATGGCCTGCGTGCCTCACTTTAATCTGTCTCAATCTGTATGAATATATCGGCCCGCACGGCAGCTTTTTCCAGAAGAGAGGAGGAAAAAGCTGCTTTCAACACAGTTTAATCGTTCTCTGCTGGCAGTACGAAGGTGCTGGCTGGAATATCTGCGCCTGCATGCACATCAAACAAGGTTACACGGGTTTCCCGCCCCTGCGCATCCAGCACACTCCATGATCGCAGAGCAACTGGTGTTTCATAAAAAACCAATGTCAGACTGCCATCACCGGGAGAAGACGTGCGCACAAGCGTTACCTGCACCAACCCGTTATCATGCTGAAAGCCCGTAACTGTTACATCATCTGTCAGGCTCACATGGGGGCGCAGCAAAAGGCCCAATGGTGTACGCTCAATGGGAATAACCGTGGTTTGATCCAGTTGGTTATCCCGGAACACAACCTTCCCGCCATTTGCCACCAGAAGCAGTGGGGATGGTGGATCATACGCCAAGCGCATCTGGCCGGGACGCTTCATCCATACGGTGCCGGTGGTGCGCTTTCCCTCTGCATCCAGTTGCTGAATACGGGCCTGAAAGGTTTTGGATTGGTTGAGCGCCTGCTCAATCCTCTTCAGCCATGCTTTATCTGATGCAGAAAGCGCCACTGCAGCCGGTGCGGAAGAAGATGCCACGGGAATAGCCGTTTCACCGGTATCGTCCTGTGCGTAAGCTTGGCTGCCAGCCAGAACCAACCCCATAGCCGCTGGCAGAACAGCCCGGAAAATGGATTTCATGAACGTGGTTTCTTTCATATGAAACATGCAGGCTTATACAGCTATCAACCCAGCAACGAGCGCCAGCGCTACGGCCAGACCAATTTCTCGATTAGCCCGAAACTGAGCCAAGCACAAAGCGGGGCTTGTGGGGTCTACCTTAAGGGCCTGTTGCCACAACAATATGGCAGGCACCACCAAAGCCACCCAAAACAACGGGCCAACCCCCGCCAAAACAGCCGCCACAGCCAACAAAACAAGCATCAGCCCGTAACAGGCGCCAATAAACCCACGTGCCCGACCCACCATAAGGCGAGAGGTGGATTTTACACCAATACGGGCATCGTCTTCCATATCCTGAAAGCCGTAGATGGTATCAAACCCCAGTTGCCAAACGATGGTTGCCGCATACAAAGCTGCCTGCGCCCAAGATAAATGCCCTGCGGCTGCCGCATACCCCATGGGGGCGCCAAACCCAAAGGTAAAGCCCATGACAAGCTGTGGCCACCACGTAAACCGCTTGGCCAATGGGTAAAGCGCTACCAACAGCAGGGATGACACACCCAACACCCACGAAAGGGTGTTCAACTGCACCAGAACAGCCAAGCCTGCCAGTAAAAGCAGCACCAAAAACAGTGTCGCCTGCTTCATGCTCAACGCGCCAGATGCCAGTGGCCGCCCCGCTGTGCGCGCCACCTGCCGATCTATGTCCCTATCCCACATATCGTTTACAACGCAGCCTGCGGCCCGCATAACAAGGCTGCCAATACCAAACAGCACAATCAGCCGGATACGCTCGAAAGTAGCAACACCCTGAGGCAGCAGAATGCCCCACATGCCCGGCAGCCATAAAAGCCACGTACCTATGGGCCTATCCAGCCGTGCAAGCAAAGCATAGGCCTGCAATGCTGGTGGTAGATGGGCAATCCACCCTGTAATGCGGATATCTGTATGGCTGGAAGAAACTGACACGGCTGCTCACGTATCCTGTTCAGAAAGGCATATGGTGTTAAGGGCTGGTGTTCTATGCCACAAAGCGGGAATCACTTACACCTTTCAGCTTAGACAGACCCGGTAACCATGGTTGTAACAGATGCCACAGCGCACCTTCCGCGCCTTTACAATGCTCCAGAAACGTTGGGAGACGCCCAAACAGGCCTAACTCTGCCCATCGCGCCAGATCAGGCCCGCTACCTGGGCACCGTGCTGCGCAAAAAAGCCGGAGACCATGTGCGCATCTTCAACGCAAAAAGTGGAGAATGGCTGGCCCGCATTACGGAAATCCGGAAGGATAAAGGTTTTTTTGCGCTAGAACACCAATTGCGCTCCCCCACGCCACAACCTGCTTTGGTTCTGGCTTTTGCCCTATTAAAGCGTGATGCCACCGACTTGGCCTTGCGCATGGGCACGGAACTGGGTGTCACGCACTTTGTGCCCCTTATAACCGAACGCACCAATACTCACCGCATCAACCCAGACCGCCTGCACGCCATCGCCACCGAAGCCACGGAGCAATGTGAGCGCTTTGATGTGCCACATATAGAGTCCCCACAGTCATTCACAGATTTTCTGGCAAGCTGGCCACAGGAACACCGCCTGTTTGCAGCCATAGAACGTGGAGAGAACCGGGCAATACATACCCCCGCGCTGTTACCCGATGCACATGCAGGTGATGGTTTTTTAGTTGGCCCTGAAGGTGGCCTAAGTGATAGAGAATGTCAGATGATGCTGAAATATTCCTGCATCACCCCAATATCCCTAGGCCCGTTGGTGTTGCGGGCTGATACAGCCGTTGCTGCTGGGCTTGCTCTTATAGGCTGTGGCTTGCGTTCGGCTGCGGTTTTGTCACAATAACGCTTCCATATCTTCGCTTTGCTGGCGCAGAGTGCGATTTCTCTGTTTTTCAAGGATCTGTGATACCCCATGTCCAACCCCGGCGCATCAGATGAAACCCCTGCCCGCACCGTTGCACAGCTGGCCGAAGTGCTTGCGCAGGGATGCAAGCCGCGTGACGCATGGCGGATTGGCACGGAACACGAAAAATTCGGCTTTCTGCGTCCAGAATCCGTAAAAGAAGGGCAAAAAGCTTATTCTGCCCCGCCTTATGCCCCCAATGGTATTGAAGCGCTGCTCAAAGGTCTGCAAAAGTTTGAGCCGGATGATTGGACATCTGTTCTCGATAACAACAACATCATCGGCCTGAAAGGGCGTGGTGAAGCCGCAGGGGCTGCTATTTCCCTTGAACCTGCTGGGCAGTTTGAACTTTCTGGCGCGCCTTTGCGCACGTTGCACGAAACAGCAGAAGAACTGACAGCCCATTTTGATGCAGTACGCCCTATTGCACGTGAACTTGGGCTGGGGTTTGCCCCTTTGGGGTTCCACCCCACTGCCACACGGGCAGAACTGCCGTGGATGCCAAAATCCCGCTACGCCATTATGCGTGAATACATGCCCAAAGTTGGCTCAATGGGTTTGGACATGATGCAGCGTACCTGCACCGTGCAGGTTAATCTGGATTTTGGGTCTGAGCAGGACATGGTGCGCAAAATGCGTGTTTCCATGGCGCTACAACCTGTAGCTACAGCCCTGTTTGCCAATTCTCCTTTTGTAGAAGGCAAGCCCAACAACATTCTTTCCAACCGCGCGCAGGTCTGGACAGATACAGACAACGCCCGCTCCGGCATGCTGGCATGTGTGTTTGAAGATGACTTCAGTTTTGAACGCTATGTGGAATGGGTGCTGGATGTGCCCATGTATTTCATTATGCGTGATGGCAAGATGCGCAACGTGGCGGGCCGCTCCTTCCGCGCATGGATGAATGGTGAACGGCAAGATGGTCTGGAAGATGTAACCCCCACCATTGGGGATTTTGAAGACCACATTACAACAGCCTTCCCCGATGTGCGGCTTAAGCAGTTTTTGGAAATGCGTGGGGCAGATGCTGGCTCACCTGAAATGATGCTGGCTCTTTCCACTTTGTGGACAGGCCTGCTGTATGATGATGCAGCCTTAGAATCCGCTTGGGAACTCGTTAAGTCTCACCCGTGGGAAGACTACGTGAAACTGCGGGATATTGTGCCACTTATGGGGCTGGATACGCCTTGGGGCGAAGGCACAGTGCGCGATCTGGCCGCACAAATGATTGCCATTGCCATGGACGGCCTACAGGGACGAGACATGACGGATGAAAGCGGACAAACGGAATGGGTTTACCTTGCCCCCCTCACCTCTTTGGTGGCTGGTGCCCCCACACAGGCCGAACGTTGGTTGGAACGTTATTACGGCGCATGGATGGGTGATGTAAACCGCATCTTCCTAGAAGCTGAAGTCTGAACGACCGCATATAATACGACCAATAAAAAGCAGCGTCAGGCTGCTTTTTTTGTATTCAGAAACAAACGGCTTGCACTTAACGTGGCGGCAAATAACGCAACACATCCGGCCATAAGCAGGCATTTTTGCGTGGCCCCATGCACAAACCACGTAAAAAAGGCCGCAACCCCCATAGCCCCCAAGGTCTGCCCAGCTTGGCGCGCAACCTGCACCATACCACTGGCCCCGCCCGCGCGGTTATGAGGTGCAGCCACCATCATGGCCCGATTATTGGGGGGCTGAAAAAAACCAAACCCCCAGCCTGCTACACCGGTACGCCATGCAATATCCCACACAGAAGGATGAGCAGGCAGCAGCCACAACAAAAAGAACCCCAATGCCGTTGTACTCAGCCCGATGGAAGACAACACACCAGCAGAAACCTTATCCGCCACCCGCCGGATAAGCGGAGCAGCGCACATAATGCCTAACGGCCAAGGGGTAATCAGCAAACCCGTTGCAGCCGAACTAAGGCCAAGAGTGTTGTGCAACGTAAACGGCATGGAAACGATATAGAAATTAGAGGCCACAAAACCACAGAACCCGGTGATAAAAGCCACTGCGAATTCTGGATTTTCAAGCAGATCAACCGGCAAAATTGGTTGCGGAGCTTCTGCCTCACGCCGCACCAGCAGCACTCCGGCGGCAAGCCCAGCCAGAAGCAATGCACAGGAAATGGCTGTGTTTTGAGAATGCGCCAGCCCATCTCCTCCCATTACGGAGGCACCAAAAGCCAGCATACACAATATGCTGCCTGTAATATCCAACTTGCCAGAAGTGCGCGGTACTGTAGGCAGTGCATAAAAAGCCATGCCCAAGGCCAAAGCCCCAAACGGCAAATTAATCCAGAACAGCCATGGCCAAGACCCAATAGTGAGAATAGCCGCAGCAGCCGTAGGGCCTAATGCCACACCAAGCGCTACCACAACGCCATTAAGGGCAATGCCGCGCCCTATTTCTGCATGCGGGTAAATAAAACGCACCAGCGCGATATTCACACTCATAATACAGGCGCCGCCAATGCCCTGCAACACGCGCGCACCCGCCAAAATAGGCAAGCTGGTGGCCGTAGCACAGAACAGGGATGACACCATGAAAATGATAATCCCAACCTGACAAAGCCGGGCAAACCCTACCCTGCTCCCCAATGCTGCCAACGGCAGAAGAGAAACCAGACTGGCCATCTGATAGGCATTTACAACCCAGATGGATGAAGATGAGGATGCGTTTAAATCTCGCGCAATATCGGGCAGCGCAACATTGGCAATGGCGTAATCCAGCAATGCCAGAAAAACAGAAAGCGCCACAGCCAGCATGGCCATATTGCGGGCAGCTCCATGCAGCCCATCCACCACGGGTGCTGACTGAGAAGTGGGGAGCTGTGTCATGGAACAAAACGTCCTTCTGCCTGCAAGGCGTTACTTACCTGCTTTTTCTGGGAAACCAGAACGCACGCAGGCATGTTTCTCCCACCCACCTTGCACAGCCAATGTATGAGCCGCAGCCTCGCACGCCAGTTCAGACGCCATAGGCAAAACAATATGGGCACTACCTGATGCAGTGCCCCATGCAACAAGAAACCATGCAGCAATCATGGAGCCTATGCTTTCATCCTCATCTTGTCAGAACAGTATTATAGTGGCTGCCAATACTGCTCTGACGAGAAGGCGAGACGACACTTATCAGATCAAGAATCTGCGTAAGGGTTTTTGGTGCCGCGCGTTTGCAGGCGGATAGGCACACCCGGCAGGTCAAACGTTTCACGCAAGCCATTTACGAGATAGCGCTTATAATCATCCGGCAGTTGCTCTGCCCGCGTACCAAATATGACAAACGTTGGCGGACGAGATTTAACCTGCGTAATATACCGCAGCTTCAACCGACGCCCCTGCACCAATGGCGGCTGATGGCGTTCCAGCATTTCCTCAAACCAGCGATTGAGGGCGCCTGTTGGCACACGTGCGTTCCATACTGTCCATGCATCACGCACTGCGGGCAGCAGCTTGTGAATGGAAGCCCCGGTGAGTGCAGAAAAAGTAACAACTGGCACGCCCCGCATCTGCGCCAGAGAAATGCTCAGGCGGTCCAGAATAGCATTGCGCGTGGCTACCCGATCCTGCACGGCATCCCATTTATTCAGAGCCAATACACAGGCACGGCCTTCACGCTCAATTAAGCGGGCAATCTGCAAATCCTGCTCATGCACACCCAATGTAGCATCCAGAACCAGTACGGCGACTTCTGCCATTTTCAGCGCTTCGATAGCAGCCGAAACGGACATTTTTTCCAGAGATTCATCAATGCGCGCTTTTTTGCGCAAACCCGCCGTATCTACAATTTCAAACGTATCATCGCCATCTCGCAGCGTTACGGCAATGGAATCTCGGGTTAGCCCTGCTTCCGGGCCGGTAATCATACGTTCTTCACCCAAAAGGGCGTTCATGAGGGTAGATTTACCCGCATTGGGCCGCCCCACAATAGCCACACGCAGCGGGCCTGTAGGGCGCGGAGGTTCTTCCCCTTCTTCTACAGCAAAATCATCTTCTGCTTCGATTTCAGGTTCTGCCTTATGCTCCGGCCCTGCGGGCAGCCTATCGGCAATTTCCCACATCAAATCGGTCACACCTTCACCGTGTTCGGCAGAAAGCGCCAAAGGCTCACCCAAACCCAGCGCATAGGCTTCCATTGCAGAAGCCGTGCCAAGCCGCCCTTCGGTTTTATTGGCAACCAACAGCACAGGCCGGTTCTGGCGCCGTATCCACTGCGCAAAATGCTCATCCGCTGGCGTAATACCGGCGCGCGCATCTACACAAAACAGCACCAAATCTGCTTCACGCACAGCGCTTTCAGAAGAAAAGCGCATCCGTCCAAACAGGCTTTCGGGGGCAGCTTCTTCCAAGCCGGCTGTATCAATCAACCGCACATAGCGCCCACGAATAAGGGCTACACCTTCCTTGCGGTCTCGGGTTACGCCGGGCGTATCCGCCACAAGCGCCTGCCTACGCCCGACAAGGCGGTTGAACAGCGTGGATTTACCAACATTTGGCCGACCTGCAATAACAACAACAGGCATATCCCCCGTAGGAAGCGGCGGAGGTGGGCGCATAGATTTGCGGCGATCAGCCATAAGAGCAAAGGTTCCCGTCGTTTGTCACGATCAGCATCTGGTTATCTACGATAATTGGCGGCACGAAAGAAACGGCATCCATGCTGTCTACTGATATAATTGCACCTGTTGTCGGGTTAATCCGCACCATACCATTTTCTGGCAAAGAGCTTAGACAAACCAGTTCGCCGCCCACCAGCATGGGGCCAAACCAGGTTACGATATCTTTGTGCACATCCACGCGCCGGAAGCGCCGCAGTTGCGTAATCCAACGCACATGGCCAGAAAGGCGGTCAATACATGCAATCTGCTGATCTAGCGAGACCACAAAAAGCCAATCCCCCACGCAAAGCAGGCTGTTCTGGCTGGCAACCGAGCGTTCCCACACACGGCGGCCTGTGCGGATATCAATAGCAGCCAACACCTGCGCCATACTAACGGCATACACAATGCTATCAACAATAACAGGCAAGCCACGCACGCAGGAAAGATCCAACGTACTGGCCTGACTGTTGACGTTGCCCATCATGTCACTCCAGACAACCTCACCACTTTCCACTCGGAAAGCAACAAGATCACCCCCACCAAATCCGGCCACCACAATGCCGTTATCTACAGCAGGAGCTGGCTGGCCAAATACGGTGGTTTCCACAGATGTAGCGGTATATGCCCACAACTGGCGGCCTGTGGCAGAATCCAGCGCAAAAAACCGCTCATCAATCGTGCCAAAGAAAACACGCCCGCCAGCAACTGTTGGGGCAGAACGGCCCGGTGCGCCGTTGGTGGTTTTCCACTTTACTTTGCCGGTTGCCGCATCCACCGCCATAGTTTGGGAAATGCCATCTACAATGTAAACAACACCGCCATCTACGGCCAAACCGCCGCCCATATTGGCAGAGTAAGACTTTTTGGGCCGTGGGTTATACGCCCAAATATGGCGCATACCGGGCCAAGAAAAAGCCCGCACAACGCCTTGGGCATCCATAACAAACAGGCGGCCATCCTGCACAACGGGTGGCGCAGGAATAAGCCCGCGGCCCAAAGTGCCAAGTGCAGCCCATGCCATGAAATCTGGCTGAGAGATACCGGCCCCGATATCCTTGCTCCACCTTTTATGCAGGCCGCCCCACGCATAATTGCTGCCGGTATGGGCTGAAACACGCCCACAAATAGGCCATTCTGAAACACTCATAGGGGCAGGTATTGTAATGGGCGTATGATCGTCCGGATCAACCATCAGCCCAGAGCCGGAAGATAGAATATCCGTGCGGTGCCCAGCCAGAATGGGCTTTCTATCACTCTCAAACATAGTGCACCCAGCTAGCGCGGGGGCCAAAGCGGCCCCTCCCAACAGGGCACGGCGTGAAAGTCCGGAACGTCTGGTTGCGCTGGATTTCTTGTTGCTGCTCATTCTACTAGCCTGCTGTCGGATCAAGGGCCTGCATCATATCCTGCGCCCGGTTGCGTACGCCCTGAGGAACATCCTGCGCAGCCTGTAGCGCTGCAAATTTCTGCCGCGCCTCTGCCACATGTCCTTCGCGCACATCCAGAACTGCCAAGGCTTCCATGGCCAAACCATTCCATGGCTTACCTTTGCCAGTAAGCAGCGCAAGGCGAGAACGCAGCGTAGCGGGCTCTCCCGTATCCAGCTGTTTTTGGCACCACAGCAAGGTTGCCAGATCACGCAGTGCAGAATCCGCATTGGGGTCCTTCTGCACGGCATCCCACGCGGCTAGCGCCCCTTTTACATCACCCCGCGCTGCCTGCACGCCCCCTTCCTGCAAACGGGCCAGAACAGCCACACCTTTTGCATCGGAAGATGCTAATTTCTGCAACGAGGCCAAGCCCGCCTGCGCGGTAGTGGTAAGATCTACCGTGCCTGATGAAGGAGTTGAGGGCAGATGGTCTGTCTGCCGCAAGGCCGTAAGATACGTTCCTGTGGCTTCCAACGCCTGAGATTTCTGGTTGGAAACATGCCAAGACCACGCACCAATGCCTGCAAGCACGGCCACAACCAGCCCAAGGCCAGCACCGGCATAGCGCTTTGCTGCCATACGCAGGCGCTCGGCCTGCATTTCCTCATCAACTTCCTTGAAAAGATCCTCTGCCACGGTCTGGCCTGTTCCTGTCTGCTGGCGTTCTGCCTGACGGCTTTGTGTTACCGTCTATCTGCCTCAGCCGGGGGTATCATACAAGTCATACAGGCAATCAGCCTGATGGCGGCTCTTTTACTGCTGTACCAGAAAACAGCCGCCCTGCCGAAAACTTTAGTGCTCTGCCTTCTGTAATTTGCTGCCACCAGCCTTGAGAGCCGTGGTTAACTTGGTGAAATTACCAGCAATACGTTTTTGCACGGTGCTGCTGCCCTCATGGATATGGGCAATTTTTTCACGCGCTTCGTTGCTAATAGCTGTTTCTTCCTTAACGGCAGCCTTGGCTACACAGCTATTATAGGTGCGTGCTGCTTTTTCGTACGCACTTACCTTATCAACACTGGCGTTATATTTATCAACGGAAGACACTTCTACAGAAGGTGCAACAGGTTCTGCGCCACAGGCGCTGGCTGTCCACATCTTGTCTGCTGCCTGAGCAGGCAGGGCAAGTATGCCGCACAACTGCGCCGCTGCAAGCCCGGCGATAAGATAAAAACCTTTCCTAATCATTCCTGTATCCCCGATTCAGAGCAGAGATATTTTTCTGCCCAGTTTATAACTCTACCATCAGCAAACGCTTCTTGCACAGGCAGCGCAAATGTCCACACCTGCGCGCACTGGGTTGGAAAAAAAACCGGAAGACAGTATAGGCGCGATAATGCGCATTCTTTTCATCACGGCTACACGTCTGGGCGATGCCGTGCTTTCTACAGGCCTGCTGGCATATCTGCACCAACGCTGGCCAGATGCGCGGTTCACCATAGCATGTGGGCCTGTTGCTGCCGGGCTGTTTAGTGCGTTTCCCGGACTCGAACGCACCATTGTAATGGAAAAACGTCCCTATGATCTGCACTGGTTTGATCTGTGGAAAGCCTGCGCACCTTTGAAATGGGACATCACGGTGGATCTGCGCGGTTCTGCCGTTACTTTTCTTTTACGCTCTGGCCGACGGTTTATTATGCGCGGAGGCCGCCGTGCAGGCGCACGCATTACACATTTGGGAAGCACCCTAAACCTTTCCCCCCCTCCGCTCCCTACTATTTGGGTCAGCCCGGCTGATCGCGCAAAAGCACAGCACATTATTCCTGATACCGCGCCCATTATTGCCTTAGGCCCTACGGCAAACTGGACAGGAAAAATCTGGCCAACAGAGCGTTACCTGCCCTTGTGGCAACGCCTTTGCGCTGCATACCCACAGATTCGGCCTGCCATTTTCTATGGCCCGGGTGAGCAGGAAGCTGCGCTGGCGCGCCCTGTTCTGGAAGCTTTGCCCCATGCCATTGATGCTGGAGGCCATTTTTCCCTTACGGAAGTTGCTGCCATGCTGGCTCGTTGCCGCCTGTATATTGGCAATGATTCGGGTTTGATGCACCTGGCTGCCGCAGCGGGCACACTCACTTTGGGACTTTTTGGACCATCTCGTGCATCAGAATACGCACCTTCTGGCAAAAATGCGCGCTGGATTGCCGCCCCCGGCCCAGAGGGTGAAGCCCCCATAGCCGGGTTGGATGTTGCAGATGTGGCCACAGCAGCGCTCTCCCTTCTTAAGGAAACCGGCATATGATGAATGGTACTGCCAACAGGCTGAACTCGCAGCCCTTGAAAGTTGCGCATATTATGGCCGGTGCCCCCACAGGCGGGGCAGAACTGTTTTTTGAGCGCCTATGTATTGCACAGGCTGCCGCCGGGCTTTCTGTTCTGCCTGTTATCCGCACCAATCCGGAACGTAGCCAACGTTTACGTGCAGGCAACCTTGCGCCGGTGGAACTGCCTTTTGGCAACATGCTGGATATACGCACCCGCATGGGCCTGCGCTCTGCCCTTAAAGAGTTTTCCCCTCGCGTTGCCGTTGCATGGATGAACCGTGCCGCACGGTTTGCCCCCCAAGGCAATTGGGTGCTGGCCGGGCGGTTGGGGGGATTTTATGATCTTTCCAATTATCGCCGTTGTTCTCATCTTATCGGCAATACGCATGGCCTGGTACGCTGGATGCGTGAGCAAGGCTGGCCCACCAACGCCACGCATTACCTGCCTAATTTTGCCACGGACCTTGCTGCCACACCGCCTGTATGGCCCACATTTTTACCGCAGGGTACGCCCTTCCTATTGGCATTAGGGCGGCTACATAAGAACAAGGCTTTTGACGTTCTGATCCGTGCCATGAAGCATGTGCCTCATATTCCACTTGTTATTGCCGGAGAAGGGCCAGAGCGCGCAGCGCTGGAAGCGCTTGCCCAGCAGGAAGGTGTGGCTGAACGCGTATTTATGCCCGGTTGGGCCAACCAACCCGGAGGCCTGTTGCGCGCCTGCTCTGCCATGATCTGCCCTTCCCGGCACGAGCCATTGGGCAATGTTGTAATTGAAGGATTTTCGGCCTGCAAACCGGTTATTGCGGCTGCCTCTCAAGGGCCAAGCGAACTCATCCGTAATGGTGAAAACGGCCTCCTAGCTCCGGTAGAAGATGCAAATGCTCTGGCAGCACAGATCTGCACTGCACTGGAAACACCAGACCTAGCAACCCGTATGGCGCAGGTCGGCCGCAGGGATTATGAAACAACATATGCTGTCACACCCGTTTTGGATGCGTGGCATAAGTTCTTGTCCACGGTGGAGGCTGGGTAAATGTGTGGCATTGGGGGGCTGATTTATACGCCCGGCACGCAGCCATGTTCCGAATCGGTTCTGGAACGTATGGCGCAGGCCTTAGGCCATCGTGGCCCCAATGGGATACATATTGCCCGGTTGGGCCGTGCAGATATGGTGCATACACGTTTAGCCATTATTGATCTGGAAGGTGGAGACCAACCCTTAACCAGCGGTGATGGTACGCTTGTTGCCAATGGTGAAATCTATAACGACCCACAAATTCGCCAGCAGATCGGGCCAGAGCATTTTCAAACCGGGAGTGATTGCGAATCTCCCTTGCTTTTATGGGAGCGTAACGGATGCACCTATACACGCGGGCTGCGTGGCATGTATGCCATTGGGCTGTACGATAAAGCCCAGCAGGAGCTTTTACTCTCGCGCGATCCATTTGGAATCAAACCACTTTATTTTACCGAATTTTCAGGCGGTATTGCCTTTGCATCCGAGCCTGCCCCTTTAATCGCCTCTGGCCTTGCCCCGCGCGCTATTGCTCCTGCTGTGCGCGATGAGCTGCTGCAACTTCAGTTCACCACTGGGTGGGAAACAATCTTTCCCGGTATTCAGCGCGTTATGCCGGGAGAAACCCTGCGCATTAACCAAGGGCGCATTCTGGACAGGCAACGGCAATCACCCATTCCGGCCCACGCGCCTTTATTTACCTCTGAGGCCGAGGCTCTGAACCATCTTGATACAGCCTTGATGGACAGCGTGTATGCGCATGAGCGTGCAGATGTGCCATTTGGGCTGTTTCTTTCTGGCGGAATAGATAGCGCCTGTCTGTTAACGGCCATGAGCCGTCTCCCCCGCACCACGCCTTTACGCACATGGACAGCTATTTTTGATGCGCCGGGTGCAGCGGATGAAGCGGATGCCGCCAGCGCATTGGCCAAACACGCCCGCACAGAGCACGAAACTTTGCGCATTACAGCAGATATGGTGTGGCAGCACCTGCCTGCCATTGTGGCCAGCATGGATGATCCGGTTGCGGATTACGCCATTATTCCAACATGGTTTTTAGCTCAAAAAGCTGCACAGGACGTTACCGTTATCCTTTCGGGTGAAGGGGGGGATGAACTGTTCTGTGGTTATGGACGTTATCGCTCTGCCAGCCGCCCTTGGTGGAAAGGCAAACGGCGCATGTGGCGGCGTGGTATTTTTGATAACATGAATATTCTGCGCCACCACCCAGCCCATTGGCGTGATGGTATAGCGGCTGCAGAAATGGCCGCCGCAGATGCCTCAACACCTCTTTCCCGCCTGCAAGCTGTGGATATTGCAGAATGGCTGCCAAATGACCTGCTTATCAAGCTGGATCGGTGCCTTATGGCGCATGGGTTAGAGGGGCGCACACCGTTGCTGGACCCCATTGTGGCCCAAACAGCATGGCGCCTGCCCGATTCCATGCGCCTACGTGATGGCAAAGGGAAATGGCTTTTGCGCAAATGGTTACAACGACATAATTCTGCTGCACGCCCCTTTGCCCCCAAGCAAGGCTTTACTGTGCCGATTGGCACATGGATCCGGCAAAAAGGTACGCACCTCGGAGACCTGATGGCGCGGCAGGAATGTATTGCAGAAATTGCCCGACCAGACCGAGTAAAAGCCCTATTTCGCGCAGCAGATAACCGCAGAACGGGTGCAGCCGCATGGACACTTTTGTTCTACGCTTTGTGGCATCGGACACATATTCGCAATCTTCCGCCAGAAGGCGATGTGTTTTCCGCCCTAAGTCAGTAAGGTTTGAACAGTTTCTGTTCCTTATCTCAAAAGTCCCCTCTCTTCCTTCGGGAAGCCTTTGTTCTTTTATGGGAGAATGTAAATGCCTTCCCCAACACATATAACCCGGCTTGAAAACCGCACTGTTCTCAAACTTTCTGGTGCTGACCGCGTGCGTTTTCTGCAAGGTCTGGTTACGGCGGATATTGCTGCGCTGGAACCGGGTGATGCCACATGGAGTGCTTGCCTGACCCCCCAGGGCCGCTGGCAAGCAGACTTTTTTGTGGTTTCAGATCCTGATGATACCTGCCTGCTGTTAGATTGCGCCACAGAACAGGCCGAAAACCTAAAGACCACTCTTCGGCGCTTTCGCCTGCGTTCAGATGTTCAGCTAGAACTCACCGCCCTGCCCGTACATGTAGCGTGGGGAAACCCACCGCCAGACAGTGTGTTGGAAAACGCCATTAGCTTTCGGGACCCTCGGTTAGAAGACGCAGGATGGCGGCTTATTGATGCCGCGCCGGATACTCCAATAACAGCTACAGAACAGGACTATAATCTGCACCGCATCATATTGGGACTGCCGGATGGTGTGCAGGATTGCGAAGTAGGCCGCACTTTGGCAGCCGAAGCCAATCTGGATCTTCTGGGCGGCGTATCGTGGAAAAAAGGCTGTTATATGGGGCAGGAAGTTACGGCCCGCATGCATTACCGCACACTGGTAAAGCGCCGCCTGATGCCTGTTGCAGCCACATCCCCCCTGCTCGCACCCGGAACATCCGTGCTGTGCAATGGTGTAGAGGTGGGCACATTGCGCTCATCCCAAGATCATGTTGGGCTGGCATTACTAAAAACAGAAGCCGCCAATAACCAACTCACCTGTGCCGAGCATCCGCTTGTCGTTCGCCTACCTACGTGGCTAGAAACAGCACTTAAACCTCAAACATCTTCTGATTCTAATCCTACGGAAAAACCATGACTTATATTGCCCCACCAGCAGCAGAACTGGATGCCATGCTGGATGTTGTAAAATTTGATGCCTCTGGTCTGGTTGCCGCCATTGCTCAGCAGCACGACAGCGGCGAAGTGCTGATGATTGCATGGATGACGCGTGAAGCCCTACGTGAAACATTGGAAAATGGGCGCGTCTGCTATTATTCCCGTAGTCGCCAGAAACTCTGGCGTAAGGGTGAAACATCTGGCCAAATCCAGCACCTTATTGAAGCCCGGCTGGATTGTGATGCAGATGCCGTGCTGCTGCTTGTGAACCAGATTGGCGTAGCATGCCACACCGGCCGCCGTAGCTGCTTTTACCGGGCGTTTACACCAGACGGCCTAAAAGAGCTGACAAAGCCGGAAATTGACCCCAACCAGCTTTATCACAAACACAATTAAACACGTTTAACCGAGCGTCTTAGCCGTATTTTTACGGTTAAGAACCTCCAAAACAGCTTCTGCTGCGGCATCGGCTGGCAGTTGGCCCTGTGGCCCTTCCAGCCCACGCAGAACCGTAGCAAAAGCCTGTTTCTGAGCGTGTGCCACATCTGTATTTTCAAACAGAATTTGCACTTCACGCGCCAATACATCTGCGCGGCATTGCTCCTGTAAAAGTTCGGGCACCACAGCACGGCCTGCTAACAAATTCACCATAGCGACAAATGGTACTTTAATAAGCCGACGGGCAAAAAAGGCTGTTATGGGGTTAACCCGATACGTCACAGCCATTGGCACACCAGCCAGAGCCAGTTCCAAGGTAGATGTGCCTGATTTGGTTAACGCGGCCCCGGCTGCGGCAAAGGCATCGTGCTTGTCATGAATATCCGTAACGATAATCGGCTTTACGGGCCAATCCTGCGTGGCACGTTCCACTACATTTGCCACAACTGGAGAAACTGGCACTACAGGCACCACGTCTGGCATGGATGTTTTAAGCAGACGCAACATCTGCCCAAAAACTGGCAGCAAACGCGGCGCTTCTGAACGGCGGCTACCGGGCATAAGCACCAGTATTTTGGCGCTCTGTGGCAATCCATGCTGGATACGAAAACGCGCCGCATCTCCATCCTTTGCGCCGGATTGTAAAACCGGGTGGCCTACAAAGCGGGTTTTCAGACCATGCTTGCTAAAAAACTTTTCCTCAAACGGTAAAAGGCACAACAACTCTTCCCATAAACCGGGAAATTCCTTCACCCTTTTTTGCCGCCATGCCCAAACCTGCGGTGCAACATAATGCACGCGCGCAATGCCTAAACCGCTTATTTTTTTAAGAAGCCTAAGGGCAAAGCCGGGGCTATCTATGGTAATCACTAAATCCGGCTTTTGGACTGCAATATCCTGCGCAGCTTCATCCAGCCGAGCAGAAAGCTGACGCACGCGGGGCAAAACTTCCACCAGCCCCATAACAGCCAGATCCCGCATGGGAAACAAGCTTGCCAGCCCTTCCTCTTGCATACGCACGCCCCCTACGCCTGCAAAGCGCATCTTGGGCATACGGGTGCGCAAAGCATGCATAAGGCGTGCGCCCAATACATCGCCACTGGCCTCACCAGCCAGAATCCAGACAAGAGGGGAAGAAGAAGGAGAAACCATGCATCACGCATAAAACGCCGCAACACAGAGCACAATCATCTTGTCTGTGCATTACGGTAGGATATCGCTAACAAGGCATTTATATCTTACTAATAATGCCTCAAAAGTCTTTCTTGCCCCGAAACACTTTTGATGCCCGATTAATACGCCACTCCACACTCAACCAAGGGACAACTTGTTTCTCGTGACAGTTAAAACCTATATTCATGAATGGACAGACCAACCCGTCCGCAATGTTCTGGCTGGCATGGTGGGCACTTTTGCACTTATTCCAGAAGTTATTGCTTTTTCTTATGTGGCTGGGGTTGCGCCCTCTGTGGGACTATTCGCCTCGTTCGTTATCAGTATTGCCATTGCCATTACGGGTGGCAGGCCGGGCATGATTTCCGGGGCTGCGGGGTCTGTTGCCCTTGTGGCAGCCGAGCTCGTGCATAGCCACGGCCTGCAATATCTGCTTTTGGCCACACTGCTGGCTGGTGCATTCCAGATTATTTTCGGTTTGCTGCGTTTGCAAAGCATGATGCGCTTTGTCTCGCGCGAAGTGGAAACTGGATTTGTAAACGCACTGGGTATTCTTATCTTTTCCGCGCAGGTGCCGCAGATGCTGCACGTTACGTGGCATACTTATGCACTTATCGCACTTGGGCTGGCTATTGTTTACCTTTTGCCGCGCATCACCACGGCTGTACCTTCCCCTTTAATCTGTATTCTTGTGCTAACAGGCATTACTTTTGCGGTACCTATGCCTGTGCATGTGGTGTCTGATTTGGGAGAACTCCCCTCCGGCCTGCCGCATCTTACTTTGCCAAATGTGCCTTTTTCGGCAGAAACTTTTAAAATTGTGCTGCCTTATGCGTTTGCCATGGCCATGGTAGGCCTTTTGGAATCCCTCATGACAGCCACTGTGGTGGACGAATTAACAGACACGCACAGCAACAAACGCATGGAATGCACCGGGCTTGGTTTTTCCAACATCATGGTGGGCCTATTCGGCGGCATGGCTGGTTGCGGTATGATTGGGCAGACAGTTGGCAACTTGCGGTATGGCGGACGTGGCCGACTTTCTACCTTTACGGCTGGGGCATTTTTACTGCTGTTGCTGGTTGTGTTGCACCGCTTTGTAGCCCAAGTGCCTGTTGCTGCGCTGGTGGCCATTATGATTATGGTGTCTGTCAGCACATTTTCATGGTCTTCCCTACGAGATCTGGTAAAGCATCCACGCCTTTCTTCTACCGTCATGCTGGCCACTGTTTTGGTGGTGGTGTTAACGCATGATCTGGCAGCAGGCGTAGCCTGCGGTGTGCTATTGAACGGGCTGTTTTTCTCTTTTCAGGTTATGAAACTTGTTCAGGTAAGCAGTACGTTTTCAGAAAGCCACAACACGCGCACCTACTACGTGCATGGGCAAATGTTCTTTGCCTCAGCCAGTGTTCTTGCCGATGCCGTGGATTTTCAGGACACAGCTTCAACCATCGTAATTGATCTTGAAGATGCTCATATCTGGGATATCAGCGCAGCAGATGCCTTGGAAAAAATTGCATCTCGCCTAAAAACACGCGGGAAAACAGTTTCCATTATCCATGCTGATCAACGGGCAGAAAAACTTCTAGCTTCTTTGGGTCATGATACCTTGCTGGCCTAGGCCATTTATACAACAGAACAACTTTCAAAAAGGAGGCATGAAAAATTCATGCCTCCTTTTTATTTCAGGATTTTTTAAGCCCAGGTTTTGGCAAAAGCCGTAAACCCAACACACATGCCGCTACGGCTGCATATATAAAAGGTTCAATATACCACTGCTTAAATGCAATGGCGTAATGGATGCACGCCAAAACCATGGCGACATATACCAGACGATGCAAACGCGCCCATTTTTTACCCAACCGTATGATGGATTTGCGTGTGGATGTTGCTGCCAACACAATCAATATAGAAAATGCAAGGAGCCCGAATATCAGGAATGGACGTGTTAAAAAGTCTTTCCATATCCGCTGGACATCAAACCCGCGTGCCCACCAGAAATAAAGCGTAACGTGCAAAGCCGCGTAACTGAAAGCCAACAGCCCAAGCGGGCGGCGATAAACCATTAAATCAATTTTCAAAAACCGCTTGAGCGGCGAAATCATAAGAGAAACAAGCAAGAACCGAAATGCATAACGTCCAAATTCATGCAAACAGGTCTTAAATGGATTTGGCCCCAGATCCCCCGAAAAAGCACCAGCCAGATAAGATACTGCTGGCAGCATGAACAGCACATACAGCAATACCTGCCGCGTAAGGGGAGAAAGGCGAAACCGCCGGCTTCGGTCTGGGGTGGACAATGGCATGGGGTTTTCTGTTCTCCACTGTTTGAGGCACCGCAGCCACTTACGCTGAGTGCATGATTACCCTTACAAAATCAGCCTTATTGCGCAAGAATACTGTGCAATCGTAACAAATTACATCACGCCCAGACACGTAAACGCGAACAGTGTTTCCCAAACCTATCCAAGACATATCTTGCTATTCAGGTTTATAATTCTGCTCATACAAACAAGAAGGTTCATTCAGCATGACAACTCAGCAGACAATCGGTTTTATTGGGTTTGGTGCCATGGCCAGCCGTATGGCTGCTCATCTGGAAAAAGCCGGATATGCAACCCTTGCCTATACTCCCTCTGGCAAGGGGGGAGATGGCGTAACCCGTTTTCTGCCCACTCCGGCAGAAGTAGCCAGCAAGGCAGATATTGTTCTGGCCTGCGTACCGGATGATGAAGCCCTTGCCGCCAGTATGTACGGGCCACAAGGCGTTCTGGCAGGCATAAAGGCAAATGGTTTGCTGCTGAATGCCAGTTCCGTTTCCCCAGAAGCCGCAGATGCCCTGCAAAAAGCCGGACAGGAAAAAAAGATCTGCGTTATAGATTGTCCGGTATCTGGCAGCACACCAGAAGCAGAATCTGCCAATCTGGTTATTCTGGCCGGTGGAGATGATGCCGCTATTGCGCGTGCTCAGCCCATTTTTGATAAAATTGGCCGCATTACCATTCATGCTGGGCCATCTGGCAGCGGTGCGCGCCTTAAACTGGTGATCAATGGCATTATGGGTGCCGGGTTGGCCGCTGTGGCAGAAGGTATTGCCTACGGGCTGGCCGCTGGGTTGGATCGTTCCATGCTGTTTGATGCGCTGGATGAAATGGCTGTTATTTCTCCGCACCACAAGCGCAAGATCAAAATGGCCAAAGCAGGAGATTTCTCCCCGCAGTTCCCTGCTCGCCTCATGCAAAAAGACATGCGCCTGCTCATGGATGCCGCAGCTCGTCTGGCAGTGCCCGCACCTACGTTGGCAGCCGTTACGCAGCAACTTTCCCTTGCCCGCCGCGCGGCAGAAAATGCTGATTATTCGGTTCTGATTGGCGTGATGGAAAAAATTGTCGCCAACGACGCCTGAATACCAGCGCAACATACAGCAAGCCTGTCCCCTATTCCACGGGGCAGGCCTGCCTGCTCGCTTCCACGCGCCAGATCACGCTTTGCCAACACCGCAGGTAAAGCGGTTTTACGACATTGTGGCTCCAAAGCTGCAAAATCACATTCTTGCAAAAATGTCTTTCCAGCCTGCCTGAGTTGTTCCTGCGTGCCGGGAAACAAAAAACGGCCACTCCCTGCAAGCAACGGCCAATGTCTTAACATGGAGCCTGCCCCGTAAGCCGCCCCTCCGGCTGCCAAGCGTTGTAGCTCATCAGAATCCTGCACACCCAGAAGTTCACCTATCGCCTGTTGGAAAGCACCAGCGCCATCGCGCATCATAAGCACCCAGCGCTCTACATCTTGCGTGGTCTCCAGTTCCATTTCTCGCGCAGCAATCATTCTCAGGCACGTTTCACGCTGCACTTGTCCGGATTCCACAAGCCTCATAAGGGCGGGGGCCAAAATATGTTCTGGCTTGCGTTGCTGCTCCAGCACCTCTCGCCACCATTGCAGGCGAATATACCCAGCCATTGGCCCTGCCACAGATGCAGAACGTGCGGGAGTCAAAGCGCGAATCAACTCATTATGGAAAGCCAGAAGAACATAAGCGGCATCACGCACAGAAGTCGGCAGAAACCATAAACACAACGCCCGGTCTGGGTCTGCCTGCACAGCTTTTTGCACTTCCATTGCGAGAAGCTGATGTTCCTGCTGCGCCATTGGCTCTGATATCTCCCTTACCCAAACGTAGCTTGATATGCGGGAAACCTGTGCATGGCCCATGCGTTTGAATAATCCCGCTTTCCTAACGGAAGGCCCTTATTGTAAGCCCTGCTGGCAAGGCAAGTTTCCGTGAGTATGGCTGCGCAAGGCACATGTCATGCGCCTTTCCCTTGACGCATCTGCCCTGCGCCCATAGCTCTGGAACTCAGGTGTGTTCCCTCACACGCCCCGCCTTTAGAATACGGAGTATTAAAATGGCTTTTGAACTGCCTGCCCTCCCCTTTGCACCCACCGCACTTGGCCCACGTGGCATGTGCCCAGAAACGCTTGAATACCATCATGGCAAGCATCATCTGGCCTACGTCAACACCCTGAACAAGCTGCTGGAAGACAAGCCCGAATTTCAGGGTAAGTCTTTGGAAGAAATCATTCTGGCTGCCCACGGCAAAGCAGACCTTACCGGCCTGTTCAACAACGCTGGCCAGCATTGGAACCATTCCTTCTTCTGGAACTGCCTCTCCCCCAATGGCGGTGTGATTCCAGAAAAGCTGGCTGCAAAAATTGCCGCCGATTTTGGCAGCATTGACACCTTCAAGGAAGAATTCCGCAAGGCTGCTGTTTCTCAGTTCGGTTCTGGCTGGGCATGGCTGGTTCTGGGTAAGGATGGCAAGCTGGCCATCACCAAAACGCCTAACGGCACCAACCCGTTGGCCGAAGGTCAGGGCAAGGCCCTGCTGACAGTGGACGTGTGGGAACATTCCTACTACCTGGACTTCCGCAACCGTCGTCCAGACTACGTCACCAACTTCCTGGACAAACTGGCGAATTATGAATTCGCTGAAGCCCAGCTGAACGCGGCGTAAGTTTCCCTTATCAGGAAAACACTAAAGGCAGCACCTTACTGGGTGCTGCCTTTTTTATTGGAAACTCTGCTTCCTCAAGGTGTTCTGCTCGCACCATCTATCACCCATGCACGAAAACGCATCACGCCCCCTTGATTGTCTCTCTCAACGTTCCAATCTCAATTTATGAAGAATGAGACCACGCTGACATTGCCTACATGGGGTGCCAGCAGGGCCTTCAGTCGCCTGATGTAAAAGGGACAAGAGGGATTATAATGGATATTGCAAAATTTACAGATCGTTCACGCGGCTTTTTGCAGGCTGCGCAAACAATAGCTTTACGTGATTTTAACCAGCAGCTTACACCAGAGCATCTGCTCAAGGCTATGCTGGATGATAATGAAGGAGCTGCTTCCTCACTTATTCGCAGTGCGGGTGGCAATCCGGAAGCTGTAAAAGCCGCAACCGAACAGGCTTTGGCAAAACTGCCAAAAGTTCAGGGCAGCGGTGCAGGGCAGCCAGCAGCAACACCGGAACTGGTGCGTATTCTGGACAATGCAGAACAAACCGCCCAGAAAGCTGGTGATAGCTTTGTTGCACAGGATAGACTGCTTGTAGCTATTGCCGCATCTGATACGCCAGCAGGCCGTGCATTAAAAGAAAACGGTGCCTCTGCTGATACACTTGAAAAAGCCATTACGACTATTCGCAAAGGACGCACAGTGACCAGCGAAAACGCTGAAGCCAATTTTGATGCACTTAAAAAATATGCCCGTGATGTCACGGAAGTTGCTCTTAAAGGCAAGCTAGACCCCGTTATTGGGCGTGATGAAGAAATCCGCCGTGCCATTCAGGTTCTGGCCCGCCGCAGCAAAAACAACCCGGTTCTGATTGGGGAACCCGGTGTGGGTAAAACCGCTATTGTGGAAGGCTTGGCCCAACGTATTGTTAATGGCGATGTGCCCGAAGCGCTGAAAAACAAAAAACTGCTTTCCCTTGATATGGGCGCGCTGGTTGCTGGCGCCAAATATCGCGGTGAATTTGAAGAACGCCTAAAAGCTGTTCTGAAAGAAATTGAATCCGCCGAAGGCCAGATCATCCTGTTTATTGATGAAATGCACACGCTGGTTGGCGCTGGCCGCACCGATGGGGCGATGGATGCCTCTAACCTCATCAAGCCGGAACTAGCCCGCGGCACACTGCACTGCATTGGCGCCACCACGCTGGATGAATACCGCAAGTATATTGAAAAAGATGCAGCCCTTGCCCGCCGCTTCCAGCCGGTATTTGTGGGTGAGCCTTCTGTTGCGGATACAATCTCTATTCTGCGTGGTATTAAGGAAAAATACGAACTCCATCATGGTGTGCGTATTACCGATGGTGCGTTGGTGGCAGCAGCCACACTTTCCAACCGCTACATCACAGACCGCTTCCTGCCCGATAAAGCGATTGATCTGATTGATGAAGCCGCAAGCCGCCTGCGTATGCAGATTGACAGCAAGCCCGAAGAACTGGACGAGCTGGACCGCCGCATCATTCAGCTAAAAATCGAACGTGAAGCCTTGAAGAAGGAAGATGATACGGCCAGCAAGGATCGTCTGGAAGCCGTAGAATCTGAACTGGCTGATCTGGAAGAAAAGTCCAACACGCTTAGTGCCGCATGGCATGCGGAAAAAAACCGCGTAAACACCATTCAGAAACTGCAGGAACAGCTTGATCAAGCACGTTCTGATGTAGAAGTGGCACAGCGTAAAGGTGACTTGGGGCGCGCATCTGAACTGATGTATGGCGTTATCCCCAACTTGCAGGGCCAGATCGCAGAAGCTCAGAAAACAGAAGAAGAAACCGCTAAGAAAGATGATCTGGTTTCCGAAGCTGTTACGGATCAGGGCGTGGCTTCTGTTGTATCTCGCTGGACTGGCGTGCCGGTTGATCGGATGCTGGAAGGTGAACGCGCCAAGCTGCTGCGTATGGAAGACGAACTGCGTAAATCCGTGGTTGGTCAGGAACAAGCTCTTAAAGCTGTTTCCAACGCGGTGCGTCGTGCCCGTGCTGGCTTGCAGGACCCCAACCGCCCGATTGGTTCCTTCCTGTTTCTCGGCCCGACAGGTGTTGGTAAAACAGAGCTGACCAAAGCACTGGCCCGCTTCCTGTTTGATGATGATAAAGCCCTGCTGCGTATCGACATGAGTGAGTTCATGGAAAAGCACGCAGTGGCCCGCCTGATTGGTGCCCCTCCGGGTTATGTGGGGTATGAAGAAGGTGGCGTGCTCACAGAAGCTGTGCGCCGTCGCCCTTATCAGGTCATCCTGTTTGATGAAGTAGAAAAAGCACATGAAGATGTGTTCAACATTCTGCTTCAGGTGCTGGATGATGGCCGCCTAACGGATGGGCAGGGCCGCACGGTAGACTTCCGCAACACCCTTATCATTCTCACCAGCAATCTGGGTTCTGAATATCTGGCCAACTTGCCGGATGGGGAATCTCCCGACATGGTGCAGGCACAGGTGATGAAGGTTGTGCGTGAGCACTTCCGCCCTGAGTTCCTGAACCGTCTGGATGAAATCATCCTGTTCTCGCGGTTACAGAAAGCGGATATGACCAAGATTGTGGATATCCAGATTGCTCGCTTGCAGCAGTTGCTGGATGATCGCAAAATCAGTCTGCACTTGGATAAACTGGCCGAAGCATGGCTGGCGAATGAAGGGTATGACCCCATTTACGGTGCCCGCCCGCTTAAAAGGGTTATTCAGCGCACGCTGCAAAACCCGCTGGCAGAACAGCTTCTGGAAGGTAATATCCTTGATGGAGAAACGGTTAATATCTCCGCCAATGGTGATGGCCTGCTGATCAACGGTAAAACCGCAGCACAAACAGAAGCAGCCATGTAATTTCTGCCTTGGCAGAGTGTGTTACACAGAACGGGAAGGCTTAGGCCTTCCCGTTTTTTATGAAACTTGCTGATCAAAGGAATGTAGAATGTCGGAACCTGTCTGGCTGGTATGGGCCAGAGAAATTCAGGCCATTGCCCAGACAGGGCTTACCTATGTGCAAGACCCGTTTGATAAAGAACGCTATGAAATGCTGCGCAATCTGGCCGCGCAAATGATGGCCGAAGGCAGCCATGTAGATGTGCAAAAAATAGAAAACCTGTTCAGCCAGCAATCAGGTTACGCCACGCCCAAGCTGGAAGTGCGCGTTGGTGTGTTTGATGCCCAGAACCGCCTGTTAATGGTGCGCGAAGTGCTAGACAGCAACCGCTGGACCGTGCCCGGTGGCTGGACAGATGTAAACCTGACCGCATCTGAATGTGCGGCCAAAGAGGTGTGGGAAGAAACTGGCTATACAGTGCGGATTACCAAGTTAGCCATGGCGCTGGATCGCGCGCGCCAAGGGCATATGCCGCCAGAACCTTTTTCTGTCACCAAGCTATTTTTTCTGGGCGAAATAAGTGGGGGGGAAGCTACCACCAGTATTGAAACAAGCGAAGTTGGCTTTTTTGCACAGAACAATATCCCGCAGGATATTTCAACCGGGCGCATTACACCGCACGAAATTACCCGGCTTTTTGCACATCAAGCAGACCCCGAATTGCCTACAGATTTTGACTGAATAAAAAATCTGACATCAGGATTTTAAAAATATTTATCCTGATGTCAGAGCTTTTCTTTTTAAGCGAGCATCGGTTGGATGTGGGAAAACTGGCGCTCAAACCGGGCGCGATCCTCTGTTGAAAGGCGAACAGTAATATCTGTCTGTTCATCCTTGTCTTCCCGCGCAACAACTTCACCGTGCTGATAAAGCCAAGCCGAGGCTGCTCCATCTGCCAACGGCAAACGGTAACGCACCGTTTCCATACCTTGTGTAATACGCGCATCAATACGCGCCAGAAGTGTTTCCAAGCCATCCCCTGTAATGGCGGAAATAGCAATGGTATCTTCTGTTTGCGGAATAGCTTCTGGGCCACCCAGAAGATCAACCTTGTTCAGCACTTCAATGATGCGTTCCGGCCAATCCTGTTCCAGCATATCATCCTTCGCCATACCTTCCAGAACACCCAGCACATCTTTTTTCTGGGCTGCGCTATCTGGATGCGCCACATCGCGCACATGCAGGATAATGTCTGCCTCTGCCACTTCTTCCAACGTAGCCCGGAAGGCCGCAATCAGCTCCGTTGGCAGATCACTGATAAATCCTACCGTGTCAGACAGAATAACCCTCCGGCCAGAAGGCAGGTCAATCGCGCGCATAGTAGGGTCTAGCGTCGCAAAAAGCTGATCCTGCGCATACACAGTGGCACCCGTAAGCGCATTAAACAGCGTGGATTTACCTGCGTTGGTATACCCCACCAAAGCCACTACCGGGAAAGGTACGCGCTTACGTGCCTGCCTATGCAACCCGCGTGTGCGCCGCACCTGTTCCAGATCTTTTTTAAGCCGCACAATACGATCACCGATCATACGCCGGTCGGCTTCAATCTGGGTTTCACCGGGGCCACCAAGAAAGCCAAAGCCACCGCGCTGGCGTTCAAGATGGGTCCACAAGCGTACAAGGCGGGAACGCTGATATTCCAGATGCGCAAGTTCAACCTGCAAGGTGCCTTCCTTTGTGGCGGCACGGGCACCAAAAATATCCAGAATAAGGCCGGTACGATCTATAACCTTACAACCGCATTCTGTTTCCAGATTACGCTGTTGGGCGGGGCTAAGCTTTGCATCCACCACCACCACATCAACCTGATCTGCCTTAACAGCAATACGCAGGGAATCTACCTGCCCCTTACCTAAAAGGGTGGCGGAACGCCTGCTGCGCAGAAGCAATACATCCTTGCGCACAATAACCAGCCCAATAGAGGCTGTTAGTCCCACGGCTTCTTCTAACCGTGCCTCTGCGGCCCGCACATCCTGCCCGTGGGCAGAACGCTCCCACGGCAGGATAACTGCCGCACGGGTTGCTACTTTCTTTTTCTTTTCAGAGAAACTCGTCGCCAAGAGAAAGGTCCCTGTCTGCCTGCGCATCGGCAGTGTTGGAATCGGAAATATTGACAGGAATGCTGGGCATTACCGTGCTGATGGCATGCTTGTAGATAAGCTGGGTTTGTTCATCACGCCGTAAAAGAACAACCTCATCATCAAACCATGTAATAAATCCCTGTAACTTAACGCCGTTAACCAGAAACACCGTAACAGCCGCGCGTGAGCGCCGGATCTGGTTCAGGAACGCATCCTGCACGTTATATGCACTCTCTTTTTCCACAGTGTGAGGCCCTATTCCGTTCTCATTATTATATTTTAGCCGGACTGCCTGCCTAAAGCCTGCAACCTTGAAACATGTCAGCCCACGCCTCGTTCCTCAGATGTTACACCAAGCTGCTTAAGTTTGCGATGCAAAGCGCTGCGCTCCATGCCCACAAACAGCGCTGTACGGCTGATATTTCCGCCAAAACGCAAAAGCTGAGCTTGCAGATACTGGGTTTCAAACAGATCACGCGCTTCTCTTAAGGGCAATGCCATAACATCTGTTGAGGCATCAAACTTCAGCAATGCGGGCGCACTTTCCCCCACAGTAGAGGGCAGCATATCTGCGCGAATGGGCTCTTGGCTGCTCCCCGGCTGCATAATCAGCACACGTTCCATGAGGTTGCGCAATTCTCGCACATTACCCGGCCAATCATAGGCCTGAAGGGCGGCAACGGCATCGGGCGAGAGTTCACGCGTAGGCAAACCAGCCATTTCTGCTGCGCGGCGCAAAAACATGGCTGCAAGCCCGGGAATATCATCCCTTCTTTCTCGTAGCGCGGGCATACGCAGCGGCACAACTGCTAACCGATAATACAGGTCTTCCCGAAAACGCCCGGCCATAATTTCAGCCTGCAAATCACGGTTTGTGGTAGCCAGCACACGCACATCCACTTTAACGCGGGCATCACCACCCAGACGTTCGAATGTCTGATCCTGCAAGGCCCTTACAATCTTGCCCTGTGTTTCCAGCGGCATATCTGCCACTTCATCCAGCAAAAGCGTGCCACCATGTGCGCGTTCCAACACCCCGGTACGGCGACCTACGCCTTCTGTGCCGCCTTCAAGCCCGAACAGTTCTTCTTCAAACCGTCCCGGTGCCAGCGTGGCGCAGTTGAGCGCAACAAAAGGGCCGTCCTCCCGCTTGGAGCGAGCATGGATCATACGGGCAGCCACTTCCTTGCCTGCCCCCGGCCCGCCGCTGATAAGTACGCGTGAGCCTGTGGGAGCTACTTTTTCTATCTGGTTTCTAACGGCTGCAATCTGGGCGCTGTTACCAAACAGTTCCGTATCCTGCCCGGCTTTTATGCGCAGTTCTTCGTTCTCACGCGCCAGCCGCGAAGCCTCCAGCGCACGCCGTACAATAACCAGCAGTCTATCTGCCTGAAATGGCTTTTCTATAAAATCGTAAGCACCATGCTGAAGCGCCGCCACGGCTGTTTCAATTGTGCCATGGCCAGAAATCATGACAACAGGAACAGAAGATTCCTCGGCTTTCATGGCCTGAAGAATGGCCAGACCATCCATGTCTGACCCTTGTAGCCAAACATCCAGAATAACAAGTGATGGCCTACGAGCCCGAAAAGCGGCCAATGCGGTATCTGCACTGGCGGCTACGCGTGTTTCATAACCTTCATCACTCAGAATGCCCTCAATCAGCATTCTGATATCGGGTTCATCATCAACAATCAGGATTTCATGCGCCATGGTTGTCTTTCACCGACAAAATCAGAGTAGCCACAGTTCCTCTTTCTCCCGCTTTGTCTTCCAGACGCACTGTTCCACCATGATCTTCCATGATCTTTTTCACAATAGCCAAACCTAAACCAGTACCCTTGGCTTTGTGCGTCACATAAGGTTCCGTCAGACGATTTCTATCGTCCGATGGAAGCCCAACTCCGTTATCTGCCACTTCTATGGCGATATCTTCTGCACCTTCTATAATCCGAACCGACACTTCACCCTTTGTAGCGGATGCTTGATCTGTAGCTTCGCCCTGTCTGGCTGTCATGGCAATGGCATCCGCCGCATTCTGCAAAAGATTAATAAGTGCCTGACTTATCAATCTTCTATCACATCGTGCTTTGGGGCCTCTGTCTGGAATATCCAGATGGTAGGCAATTTCTGGGTGTGCGTTTCTTTGCAGAATCAGCACCTCACGCACAATACGCGAAATATCCTCGTCTTTCATGACAGGCTGCGGCATACGCGCAAAGGCCGAAAACTCATCCACCATGCGCCCGATATCCCCCACCTGCCGCACAATTGTATCTGCACACTGCGAAAATGTATCGGGATCGGAAGTAATTTCTTTTAAAAAACGTCGCTTTAACCGTTCAGCCGCCAGTTGGATAGGCGTAAGCGGATTCTTGATTTCATGCGCAATACGCCGTGCCACATCGGCCCATGCAGCTTTACGTTGCGCCTGTTGCAGGGCCGTAATGTCATCAAATGTCATCACGTACCCTTCGGTAATCGTGCCCCGTAGCTCGGCCCCCAAACGCACCAACAAGGTACGCTGGCTAGCTTGCTGACCTATCTGAATTTCCCGCGTGAGCACAGCATCTGGCGTTGTGCGTGCTTCTTGCAAAAACTCGGAAAATTCCGGCACACGTTGGGCCAAGGGCTCACCAATGGCATCCATTAAATCTGTTTGCAGCAAAACACAGGCAGCACGATTTGGCAGTTCGATATTCTGCTTAACGTCCAGCCCAATCACACCGGCTGAAACGCCAGAAAGCACGGCCTCGGTAAACCGCCGACGTTCATTGATCTGCCCATATGCAGCCATCAACTCCGAACGCTGGCTAGCCAGTTCTTCTGTCATGCGGTTAAAAGCGCGGGAAAGACTGGCAACTTCATCATCCCTGTCATTTTCAGGCACATGAACACCCAAATCCCCCTCACTTACCCGGCGCGCAGCTACGCTTAACAAACCCAGCGGGCGCGCAATCTGGTTTGCAAGCGCCAGCCCGATCAAGGCTGCTGCAGCAAGCACTAACAACGCCACCAACGCAAAGATCATGACAAATGTTAGCTGGATCTTGGCGCGGTTGTTGCTCAGCCGCTTGTAATCCGCCACCACCTTTTCCGTGCGATGCATGTGCTCCAGAATAGTTGGATCAACCAGCCGGGTAATGACCAGCATAAGCGCTGGCGTTTGAGAAAGTTCCACCACAGCCCGCACTGTGCGTTCATCTGGAGAATCCAGAATAGCCACATCGTTTGAGCGCGCCATAACCGTAGCCGCAGGAGGGGGCAGTTCCTGCAAATACCCCGTGCGGCTCATCAACCCGCCCGCGGCCACAACCTTGTTGGTAATGGGGTCATACACCAAGGCTTCTGTCAGCCCGCGCATGGTGGCCTGACTATCCAGCATTTGCGCCAAGGCATCGTGATCCTGAAACAGATCCATGCCACTGGCCGCCAGTTCGTTCTGGGCGCTCATGATGTAATTGGCCATCGAGAACGCATCTGTGCGGATATTGGCGTTATGTTCCACCAGATACCCGCGAGAAGCCTGCAAAGCTTCATTCAACGCTGTGTTAACCCGGTCTGAAAACCAGATCTGAATGCCATAATGGAAAAACAACGTTGCAAATGCGCCCACAACCAGCGTGGGGGCCACAGCCACAATGCCAAACAGCGTAACCAGCCGCACATGCAGCCGCGCCCCAGCCAACCCCTTCCGATGCTCGCGCACCATTGGGCCGATACGGATAGCCAAGGCCACCACAAGCAGCGCCAGCACCATACCATTCAGGAACAGCAGCAAGGGTTCAATCAGGGAATAATGCCCAAAGGACATCCCCCCTGAAAGCACTACAAACGTGGCAAACCCCAAACACAACGCCAACGCAGCAAGCGTAATGGCAACCGTTTTACGCTCCAGAGAACGCAAAAGCCAATGCAGGCGTGTGCGGGAAAGAAGGTGCCTTAGGGAGAACAGAAGCTGCTTCATACCTAAGGATCAGACTACGCCACGAACGACAGGAATCTCAAGGTCTCGAATTTTTTTCCGCAATGTATTTCGGTTCAGGCCTAACATGGCAGCAGCTTTGATCTGGTTGCCGCGTGTTTCGGCCAGTGTCATCTGGATAAGCGGACGTTCAACTTCTGCAATAATCCGGGCATGCAGATCATGCAGCGGCACGCCATCCCGCCCGGCTTCCAGATAACGGGCGATATGGCGAGAAACAGATTCCGACAAAGGCTCCGCCGCCATAACGCTGTTGGGAATCGGATCATACGCCAGAGGTTCGGCCAGTTCTGCATCAATTACATCGCCGGTGATGGTTTCCTGAGAATACAGGGCCACAATACGGCGGATGAGGTTTTCCAATTCTCGCACATTACCCGGCCAGCGCCAGGCCTGAAGCCTTGTAATGGCACTTTCATCCAGGATTCTGTACGTTCCGCCATCATCCCGACACTGAGAGAGAAAATGCCGCGCCAGCAGCGGAATATCTTCCAACCTTTCCCGCAGTGGTGGCAGGCGCAACGGCACCACATTCAGGCGGTAATACAGATCCTCACGGAACGTACCTGCCTGAATAGCCTGCCGCAGATCTCTATGCGTAGCAGCTATAATGCGCACATCTGCACGCAAGGGCGTTGTGCCCCCTACTGTGGTAAATTCACCTTCCTGCAAAACACGTAGTAAACGGGTTTGTGCCTCCTGCGGCATGTCTCCAATTTCATCCAGAAATAGCGTGCCGCCTGTGGCCTGCTCAAACCGTCCGGGCATGCGGCCTAACGTGCCGCCACGTTCATACCCAAACAATTCGCTTTCAATCTGCTTGCGCGGAATAGCCGCCATATTGACGGCCACAAAAGGCCCACTTCTGCGCCGGCCATATTCGTGCAATGCGTGAGCTACCAGTTCCTTACCCGTACCGCTTTCCCCAGAAATCATGACTGTGAGATCAGAAGTGGTCAGGCGGGCAATGCTGCGATAGATCCCCTGCATAACAACGGACTGCCCAATTAAAGGCAAGCGTTCTTCTGGCGGTTGATCGGCCGCTGGTTTTTCGGCTTCCTGCACTGGGGTTGTAAGCGCTCTTGCCACAACCGCCAGCAGTTCCTTTAAATCAAACGGCTTGGCCAGATATTCAAACGCGCCACGTTGCGTGGCTTTTACCGCTGTTGTGAGAGTTGATTGCGCGCTCATGACAATAACGCGCAGATCAGGCCGAAATTGGCGAATGCGCGTAACCAGATCCAGCCCACTGCCATCTGGCATGATCACATCCGTAATCACCAAATCCCCCTCACCTTCCTGCACCCATTGCCAGAGTGTGTTTACGGATGGTGTGGTTTGCACCTGATAGCCTGCCCGACCCAATGCCTGCCCCAGCACAGTGCGAATAGAACGATCATCATCAGCAACAAGAATAGTGGGCAGCGGTGTCATAACGTCTCAAACCAGATAAAAAGCTGAAAAACAGAACTGTTGCACAAAAGGGTATCTCACCCGGAATGCCCCATATGGTCGACAATCGGCAGAAACAAGCTGATTTCCGTACAGCCGCGGCGGCTTTCTACCTCAATAACGCCACCGTGGTCGTCCATCACCTTACCGACCAAAGCAAGCCCCAGCCCGCTTCCGTTTACCTTGGTGGATACAAAGGGCTCGAACAAATGAGGGCGCACTGTTTCGGAAATACCCGGCCCTGTATCTCGCACAGTAACAACCAGCGGAAGGTGCCGCCATTGGGCCGTACCCGGCACAGCCACCCGAATACCGGGGCGATAGCTGGTAAGCAGCGTGATCTCCCCGCCTTTATCGGTATTGCGTATGGCTTCGGCTGCGTTTTTCACTAAGTTAAGCAAAACCTGCACCAACCTGTCCCGATCCCCCCATACATGCGGGAGGGAGGGATCATAACGCTCTATAATTTTGATACCCTTGGCAAAACCGTTGCTGGCCAGCAGGCGCACATGTTCCAATATTCTGTGAATATTGAGTGCCCGGAAATCCAGATTGGCTTCACCAAACATGCCCATGCGGTCAACCAGCGCATCAATACGGTCAACCTCATCACAAATCAGGGTGGCCAGATCACGGTCTGCATCTGTTACGGCCTGTTCCAGCAACTGCGCAGCCCCTTTAATGCCAGATAGCGGGTTGCGCACCTCATGCGCCAGCATGGCGGCCAGCCCGGAAACGCTGCGGGCCGCAGAACGGTAGGCAAGTTGCTGATCCAACATACGGGCTGCGGAAGGCTCATGAAATGTCAGTAAAATGATGTCCGGGTAATCTGGCACATCAGCGGCCTGCACACTGACACTTTCATGATGAAAGCGTGGGGAACTAAACAGCAGTTCATGCTCTGTTACACTTCCACCACGGGTGCGCACATGCTGAAGCAGCAGGTAAACCGGATGGTCCTGCGGAACAACTTCTGCCAAACCACCGTGCCGTAACTGATGGCGAGACATGCCAAAAAACTCTTCTGCCGCCATATTGGCAGCAAGAATTGTATTTTGTGGCCCTATTTCCAAAACCGGAACGGGCAGACTGTCCAGAACAAGCGCCGCATCGGGCTGAGCAACCCCATGCGCTGCTTTTACCTTCACGCCGCCTGAACCTGATCTTGCTGCTGCGCCATGGCATGACGGGAAACGCGCGGCTCTCGCACCGCACCAGCCGCAATTTGCTGATCGTAAAAATCAGCAATCATGGCAATGGCTTCTTCTGGCGTTTCCACTCGATTAAACGCCGCGCGGAATGATGCCGAGCCATGCAGTCCTGCCGAATACCAAGAGACATGCTTGCGTGCCAGACGCAGGCCGGGGCGCTGGCCAAAGTGCTCCAGCATCATATTATAATGTTCTAGCACAATGGCTTTTTCTTCCGGCAAAGCAGGATCGGGAATTTCCTGCCCCGTACGCAAAGCGTGTGCCACCTGCGCCAAAAACCACGGACGCCCGTAACAGCCACGTCCGATCATTACCCCATCTGCGCCAGATTGCGCCAATGCCTCCCGCGCATCCCCAACCGTAAGAATGTCACCATTCACGATAACGGGTAGATCCACCGCGTCCTTTACATTTTTCACAAAGGCCCAGTTGGCCGTGCCATTATAAAACTGCTGGCGCGTGCGGCCATGCACCGTAATCATGCGGATACCCACATCCTGCGCAATACGCGCCAGCACAGGGGCATTTAGGTGTTCATGGTCCCAGCCCATGCGCATTTTAAGGGTAACGGGTACCGGCACGGCTTTAACCACGGCAGCCAGCAAACGCTCGGCAGCCCCTTCATCCCGCATAAGGGCAGAACCGGCCATCTGGCCAACGGCCACTTTTTTAACCGGGCAACCAAAATTGATATCAATAAGATCTGCCCCGCGGCCTACGGCAATACGCGCGGCCTCTGCCATGGCATCCGGGTCGCACCCTGCAAGCTGCACGGCATTTGGGCCACCCGCATCCGCCACCTCCGCCATACGCAGGGTGGTATCGTTTTCACGCACCATCGCCCAAGAGGCGATCATTTCAGAAACAACAAGACCGGCCCCCAACTTGCGTGCCAGACGCCGAAACGGCAGATCTGTCACACCAGACATGGGGGCCAGAATGACAGGCGTATCCAAAACGATACTGCCCAGAGTAATGGGACGCAGGGTGGGTTGCGTATGCACTGTTATTTCCGTTTGCCTATGATTTAGGCAGAAATACAGCCACCCTGCGCCTTACGCAACATAAGAAACCGTAATGGCGCCAGCTTAGGGCACCAGAACAGAAACTGTAGCCGTGCAGGCAATACCTTCTTCACGCCCGGTAAAGCCCAGACGTTCGGATGTGGTGGCCTTAACGGAAATCCGATCCACATCCACTTCCAGCAAATCTGCCAGACGTTTGCGCATGGCTTCAGAATGCGGGCCAATTTTAGGGCGCTCGCAAATCAGTGTCAGATCCGCATTTACCAGCATGCCGCCGCGTTCACGGATACGCTGGCCTGCGTGCACCAGAAAGCGGGCGCTATCTGCGTTTTTCCACTCATTCTGGCTGGGTGGAAAATGGCGGCCAATATCACCTTCAGCCAATGCACCATAAATGGCATCACACAACGCATGGATACCCACATCGGCATCTGAATGCCCGGCCAAGCCTTTGGTATGGGGCACCGTAATACCGCACAGGATGAGCGGACGCCCTTCCTCAAACGCATGCACATCGTAACCCAGCCCTACGCGCGGCAGAAGCGTGGGGCCGATCAGTCGTTCCAGACGCACCAGATCACCCTCATATGTCAGCTTGATATTATCTTCATCACCCGCCACCAACGCGACGCTGAACCCGGCATCTTCCAGCAGTTTGGCATCATCCGTTGCACTCACGGATGCAGCGCCACGATGGAGATCTAAAAACAGGCCAAAGCGGAAGCCCTGTGGCGTTTGGGCACGATAAAGATGATCCCGCGGGACGGTGCCATCAATCACACCATCTTTTTCCCGCTTGAGTGTATCCGCCACTGGCACAGCCGGAATGGCCCCAGGATGCTGCTCCAATGCAGAAACAACATTGCCAATCACCTGCGCGGTCACATACGGGCGGGCCCCATCATGCACCAGCACGATATGCGGCTTTTCGGCTTCTGGCAGTTTATCCAGTGCCTCCAGCCCTGCGCGCACACTGGCTTGCCGGGTTTCACCCCCAGCTACTGGCGGCAGAATCTTCAATCCTTCCAGCGCCTCGTTCAAGGAGGCAGGATCTCCGACTGGCTGAATAGAGGTGACATGAGGCAATAAAGCTTGCGCTGCATGACGGATTACGGGTTGTCCAGCCAGCAGCACGTACTGCTTGGGAATGGAAGAACCCGTAGTGGCGGCATAACGACTGCCCGTACCGGCAGCCAAAAGAATGGCGGCTACTCGCATGTACGAAGCAATGGGGCGGCCTGCCTTGTCCGTCAAGCCTCAAAATAGACAGAACACGGCTTTAGGGTTGGGCCGTATGCTCTTTTTCCTGCGCCGGGCGATAGGCTTCTACCAGATAAAGCGGGCGTTTTTTGGTTTCGTTAAAAATACGGCCCACATATTCGCCTATCAAGCCAACTGTCATAAGCTGGATACCGCCTAAAAACAGGATAACCGCCATAAGGCTGGGGTAACCCGCCACCCGGTTACCAAATAACAGGGTGCACCCAACAATCCAGATACCGTAGCACACAGCCAGTATGGAAATACCAAGCCCCATATATGTGCTTAACTGAAGCGGCAGCACAGAAAACGAGGTGATTCCCTCCAGCGCGAAGTTCCACAAAGACCAGTAATTAAAACTGCTCTTACCCGCAGAACGTGGGGCACGATCATACAGAACGGCGCGGGATGGAAAGCCAACCCAAGCAAACAGCCCTTTCATAAACCTGTGCCGTTCACGCAGTAGCAACAGACTATCCACCAGCCTGCGGCTCATCAGCCGGAAATCCCCTGTATCTGGCGGAATAACCACTTTGTTGCCTAGCCGCTTCATGACACGGTAGAACATCCATGCTGTCAGCCGTTTGGGAATAGTCTCCCCTTCCCGCGTGTTGCGGCGGGCGTAAACGGTATCTACATCATCTGTCCATGCGGCTACCAGATCGGCAATAACTTCTGGTGGATCCTGTAAATCGGCATCAATTACAATAATGCCGCGCGTACCCCGTGCATGATCCAACCCTGCTGTTAGAGCAATTTCCTTACCAAAATTGCGGGAAAGGTTCACAACACTTACGCGCCCATCCTGCTCTGCCAGAGCATACATGCCAGCCAACGTTTGATCCCGCGAGCCATCGTTTACGTAAACAACCTCCCACGGCGCACCAATCCCTTCCATAACGGCAGATAGCCGCTGGTGAAAAATTGGCAGAACTTCCTGTTCATTATAACAGGGCACAACCACGCTAAACGCTGGCGAAAAACCAGATGGCAAAATTTTTTCCTCTCATTCAGCATCGAACAAGACTATCTCAATCAAGCAAGCCATCAGATGTTGGAGCTTGCTCCATGCTGCCAGTTTATACAGATACCAAAGCACAAAAAGCTTAAATAATAAGTGCTACAGATTTTGCCTAAAGGCTGTTGTCAAATCCGCAACAGGGTGCGGCAAATTCTCTCCAATACGGCATTCTCAGGCTTGCATCCCGCCTGTGGCAAACTAAAAGAGCCCCATATGGCGCTTTATATCTTCTTTCAGGGATAATATTACCTCATGGCCACGCAAGAAATATTAAAAGAAAATGTAAAGGATGCGCCTATGGTGCTCCAGAACATTATTTTTCCGGCTCTTCAGTCCGTTATCCCTGAAGATCTGTATTTTCGGGCTCTGAATGAAAAGGTTGAGCTTTTTCGTGCTGCGCCAGAAACACTTTCATTTCATGCGGGCGGGCGGGCTGCCTTTGATACATACTTTAATGGCATTACCGTTGAACGGTGGCGTGAACTCTGTGCCATTGAGAACCTGAGCCTGACGCTGGAAGGCAAAGGCAAGTTTATTGTCCGCTTTGGGCTGCATCAGCTAGGCCTGCCCCACCGGTGGTTGTTTGAACACACAGTGGAACTGGAAGAAGGCGCACCGGTCTCTCTGGATCTGCCATTCTGGGCTGGTCTGGAACGCGGCCTGCTTTATATGTGGGTGGAAGCGCTGGAAGATGGTTACCTGCGCGGCGGCAATGTTTCCACCACACAGCAGCCAGTGCGAGATGCCCGCATGGCTATTGTTATCACACACTTTAACCGTAAACCGCACCTGCTCCCTGCCCTGCAAAAGCTTGAAGCTGGCCTGAAGAATGCACCACAGTGGAAAGACCGGGTGCAGGTTATTGTGGTCGATAACTCTCAAAACGTCACACCTGATGAAGCCGGAAGCGCGCTGGTTATACCTAACCGGAATCTGGGTGGCGCTGGCGGCTTTACCCGCGGGTTGCTGTACGCAAAAGACCACGGCTTTACGCACTGCCTGTTCATGGATGATGATGCTAGCTGTGACTTTGAGGCCGTTTGCCGTGCCTACATGCTGCTGAGCTACAGCACGGAAGATCGCGCTGCCATTGTAGGCAGCCAGCTTCGTGAAACTGTGCCTTGGCAGCTGCACGAAGCCGGAGCGCGTTTTGTAAAAGGCCGGTGGATTGCCCGTAAACACATGCTGGACATGCGCAATATCCACCACCTTTTGCTTTCAGAAATGGATGATTCCGCCGCCAACTACGGCGGCTGGTGGTTCTTTGCCTTTCCCATTTCTGCCGTGCGCCACTTCCCCTACCCCTTCTTTGTGCGCGGGGATGACGCGGAATTCTCGCTCCAGAACAAATTCCCGCTGGTAACGATGAACGGCATCTGCTCCATGGCAGAAGACTTCAGCGTCAAGGAAAGCCCGATGACGCGGTATCTGGGCCTGCGCGCGACCATGGTACTGATGATGCTGAATGGAGAAGAAAAGTCCAAACCATATCTGGATGTTTTTCTGGTCTGGTTCCGTGGTGTTCTGTTCTCCTACAATTACGCCAGCGCCAAAGCGTTAATCATGGCCATGAAGCACGTGATGGAGGGGCCTGAATTCTTTGTGCGCAACATGGATATGGCTAACGTACGTGCCCAGATTGGCGCCCTGACACCCAGTGAAAAAATGGTGCCTTATGATCTGAAAGATATTGAGGTTCTGCACCATCATCATCACGATGGACGTATCCGACGCCTGGCACGGCTTGTCACTCTCAACGGTACACTTCTGCCAGCCGTATTGATGCGGGATGATGTGCGCTTCCAGTTCAAAGACTTTAACGCGGCTTTCCGTGATATCTTCCGTTTTAAACACGTGCTTTACTATCACGAAGCCACGCGCACGGGTTATGTCGCCACTCAGAACAGAAAACTGTTTTTCGAGCTCTGGAAAGAAGGGTTGGCAGTGTGTGCAAAATTTGCGCGCGCCATGCCTGCCCTGCAACAAGCTTATGTCAAAGCGCTGCCAAATATGACAACTGAAGATTTCTGGCGCCATGTTTACAAAAATGAACTGACAACAGAAGAAAAAAAGAGCTGAGTTTATCAAAGTCTTTTTCTTAATCTGACGTATCAGAAAAAAGCCCGGCAAAAATATTGCCGGGCTTTTTGAGTATCAGCGCATTTGCAAAATAAGCTGCAATTTTCGCTCTCTGCTGAGTTGCCACAGAAAGACTACCAACCCTAACACCCCCATCAGTAGGCAAACCAAAGCCAGCGGCCATGTGTGCGGGAAATAGGAAACTGTCAGCTTACCAGAACATCCTGCTGGTACATCAACCTGCACCAAAACATCCTGAAAACCACTTACGTTTACTTTACAATTCAAACCTTGCGCGGTGTAACCCGGCCACCACTGGCGAGACAAAACCATCCGCACGGGCGCTGTATGCGCTGGCACAGAAAACGTCATGCTATTTGCTGTCTCACGCTCCACTGTCACGCCTGTTTGCGTGGAATACGCCAGATTGAATGGATACGTTTTGGGCGTAGAAAGATACAGCATTCCAGACTGTGCTGTAGCAACCTTATGGTATCCGCAGGCCAGAAAATCATGATGATATTTCTGATAGGTATCGGAAGACACCACCATGCTGCTAACGGCAAACAGATCAAACAAACAGGGATTACCGGGCAGCATAACAGCAGATGCCAGTTTGGGAATAATATCATCCGGTTTGAAAATGGTATGAGACGTATCGTGCGTTAAAACGGCATCGGTATAATCCTGCCCATTGGGAGAATAACCATTGAGCGCACGGATATTGTAATACCCAAACAAGCTTGATTGCAGATCTGCCGCTTCCTTTGGATGCTCCCTACTCCAAGGCACAAATGAAAGCAGATTACCCTGCATATTCACTGAGGCAGGAACAGAAACATGAGAAGGCAGTACATTCACCGGCAAATAAATCCTCCCCAGAGAAGGCATGCTGGCGAGCATCAGCAACAGGGAAAATACTGGTATAGCCGCTGGAATAATAAGCCCAATATCTTTGCCGGTTATTTTCTTGCTTCTGGCATATAAAAACCACACCGCTACCAACGCAATGCTTGTTAAAAGCTCCAAAGCAACAACTTTGGGACGCTCAAATACATTTTTGGAAGCCGAAACAACAAACAGCAAAGCGGTAATTCCAAAAAATACATTCCGTCTCGCAGAACTTTCAACAATGTCCTTTTTTGAAAAAACATAGAATGTCGTAATTGCTGCAAATACAGAAACATACGGCACAAAACGCAAAGGCCAACGTAAAATACCCATTTGCGAAGGCATAAGAGCCAAAGCCGTTGTTATACCCAAAATAACCAAACAGGCTGCCAGAACACGATCACGCACAGAAGTACGGAAGAAAATTGCAACCGGCAACGCAAACAGTGTGGAAAACCCAACAGGTATAAAAACAGACTTATACCCACCAAAATAATTCATGAATTCATAATAAGTTGGAGAGAACGTTACCAGTAACTGAGAAAGGCTGGGCACCATAAAATTATCTGCATTCTCCCACCCTGTTGCGCGGTTAAGCAGCGGATGCAGATACACGTATTCTGAATACACAGGAATGGCGGCTATGCCTGCCAATAACAAAGGCACACACCGCCGGAACAGAAGCTTTATGGGATCTCCATATGCCAGATCCACACAACTAAAGCCTGCCACAACAGCCAGATAACCAATAAACCCATGCGGCCAACCAGAAGCCAGAAGCACAAGTGTTGCAGCAAAATTAGCTATAACTGCCCCTGTGGTCATACGTTGGCGCAATTGGCAGTACGTCGCAATGGCCAGCAAAGACCACGCATGCCCATTAGCAGCGTTCCACCATGGCCCGGCATATTGATATAAAAATACTGGGTTGATTGCGATTGAAAACCCAAGCAACAAAGAAATATCGCGCGATATTTCCAAGCTGCGACCTATAATATAACCGGAAATGCAGCAGATAAAAACGTTACACAAAGCATAAAACCACCCCGTAATAAGCGGATTGGTTGTAAGGCACGTTACCAAAGATGCCAGAATATTCTGCGGCGCAAAAATACCACGCTGCAATTCTACCATTGCGTTATCACCAATAAAAATATTCTTGGTGATGAACGGAATTTCTCCAGATAACCATGTCTGCCCATACTGGCGCAGAAACCCCAGATACTCGTTCTGGGCATCATCTATGGTAAAAAAGGACGGAAAGCGAACCTCGCATATCTCCACCACAAAGCACGACACCAGCAAAGCGTAAAAAACAGCTAAAAAACCGTTTTTTACGAAACTATTGTTTCTTGACATATCAGACCAAAAAAAATGGAATACCTTTCTCTTTTTCAACAGAAAGCGCCAAAATTATCAATAAAAACTAAATAAATTTTACGAAACCGCATAAAAAAAACACCCATACAAATATATTGCATGGGTGTTTCATAAAATATTACAGAAAATTACTATCAGGTAGGATCAACAAAAAACGCAGGAAGTGAAAGTTCCGAAGCCTGCAATGCCGTGTCGATCACATCGCACGCAGCCAGCGCTTCCTTGATGGTAACATCCATATCCAGATAACGGTACGTGCCCAAACGCCCCATAAAGGACACGCCTTTTTCTGCACGTGCCAGCTCGATATAGCTTTCGAGCATCTTCTTTTCGTTTACCAACCGGATCGGGTAGTAAGGAATATCGTTTTCACCCGCCAGACGACTGTATTCACGGAAACAAACCGTTTTGGAGAACTTGTCCTGTTCCCACGGGGCAAAGTGTTTGTGTTCAGAAATACGCGTATAAGGCACTTCTTCATTACAGTAGTTGATAACCGCGGTGCCCTGATGATCGCCATCATCTACAAAGCGTTCAAAATCCAGCGTTCTGTACCCTAGGCGGCCCAGACGGAAACCAAAATACCGATCAATCGGCCCCGTATAGAATACGTGCTGAAAATCTTCTTTCAGGCTTTCAAAAGAACTGCCCAACCGGACATCAATGCCTTCAACGTTCAGGATATTCTGCACAATGGCAGTATAACCTTCTTCTGGCATGCCCTGATACGGATGGTTGAAATAGTTATCATCATAATTGAAGCGCAAAGGCAGGCGCTTGAGAATGGAAGCCGGAAGCTGCGTAGGCTCTAGCCCCCACTGCTTGCGCGTATATCCATAAAAGAATGCCCGATACAGATCCGGGCCAATCATGCTCAGTGCCTGTTCTTCAAAGGACTGAGGGTTAGTAATGCTTTTATCCGCTTTGCTTTCAATAAAAGTACGCGCTTCCTTCGGCCCCATTGTAGTACCGAAGAACTGGTTAATGGTCAGCAGGTTAACAGGCAGCGTATAGACGTGCTCGTTAGAAATGGCTTTCACACGGTTTACATAAGGCTTGAACGTGCCAAATTTCTGCACGTAAGCCCATGTACGCTCATCTGCGGTGTGGAAAATATGAGGCCCATATTTATGCACCATAACACCGGTTTCAGCATCACGCTCCGTGTAACAATTCCCACCAATATGGGAGCGTTCATCCACGACCACCACTTTATGACCGCGCTCTGCCAGATGACGGGCAATAACGGCACCACTAAATCCAGCGCCCACAACACAAAATGTCATACGTTTTTCAACCCTTCAGCCCTAACTTTAACAACAAACAATACCAGTTTAATCTTTGAAGAATGTATATCCCTTTACCACACTTTGGCCAACAACTTGCCTAAGCTGATCAGGCGTTAAAGTTTTTCGTACATGAAGCCTATAATATAACCAAAGCAAGTGGCACGTCATAGGAAAGGAGGCCCCATAAATATGGAGCCTCCTTTTCCTGCAGAACTACATAAACTTAAAGAAATTCAACAACAGGACGTTCCTCAATTAAGAGCTTGTCCCTATTATGCAGCAACCAGACGCCCATAATTCTTTCCGAAATAAAGCCAAAAATTCTTTTCTGATAATCAGTATAATTATTGAAAAATTTCAAATCAGCCAAAGGAAGAAGTATTGAGAAAAGCCATTCACAGTATCTATCAACAACAGCTTTCTTACCAACAAACATGTTGTATCGGTAAATAGCACACTCCTCTCTCATGAAAAATCTATACGCATCCATATATTCTGGGTGCAATCTTTGTATCATTCTTTCAACAAGGAACATGTCATCAATATTATGGTACAATCTATAGTTATGTAAAACGTTCCCTACATCCTGCTTCAAAGAAACCACAAGATCGACATCACCCATAAGGTAGTCAAAATCATTCCCTGCGGCTATTTCTTCTCTTTCAATCTTTTCATCTGGATTAGACGGGGTCTTATAAAACAGATTATTTCCATACGTTTTTTTTGCAAAAAAACGTCGATAATGACTCAATCCAACAATGTCGGACGTTTTGTCATTTTTCCACATCCAATATAAGGCTGTTAATTCACAGAAGCAGTAATTGAGATCAGATATATTTTGCCCTGTATCATCACCCATGAAATTTGTTACTATATTCTTATTCTTTTTCCCACATAACATTGGAGTATAAATATTATCAATAGGATTTTGAAAGTTATCATGGCAAGCGGTGTATATTGTTACTTTCATAATTACCTCGATGAGCAAAATCTTATCTTATAATAGAAAAATGCAAATATTAAAAGACTCAATCCATCAACAGTAAAGTACATTGATTTCCAAAAACATCCCTCTCAAAAACCTTTTTAAAAAACCCATACATAATAAAAAATAATTCATTAATATGAAAACAACATTAAATACAAATATTAATTATTTTATTTATAAACAGATATCCAAAAATTTCGACTGCATAATGTAGATAGTTTACTTCTATACGACTTTCTCAAAAACGGTGTCTTCAAAATAAATATAATACTTGTTTTGAAAAAAGCCCATGTAAGAGCCAACAATCGGAACCTGTTAAGTTCCACCTCAAAAATATCTGAACTTTCATATTTACGATAAACAATGCGCTGATGTCTGAATGTCAGCCCCAGTAACCCGCTCGTGTATTCTCCTACATATACCGGTTTTTTATATAAAGCCCATCCTGGCAGAAGATGCCCATTTAAACTCATGAGCCTCACACATCTCCTCAATTTTGTTTCTAATTGTCCTTCATAATGAAACGGATGTGATTGAAAATATGCAGGTTCTTTACATTGCACAGCTTCTTTTTGGATACGCTTGGCAAGGGGCATAAAATCCAGATTGTGCCGCCAGAAATCAGCCCCTTGGCTTACATCTTGAAATGCCAGCAAAATAGCCTGCGCACTTTGATACCTGCATGACAACGCACACCATAAAAAAGCGAGCCCCATCATTTTTACAGCCGGTAATGCGCGCCCTTGCCCCACCATAAGGTAGATAGCCAAGGATGCCCGCATACCCAAGTAACGGGTAAAAGCACTTTCCTTGCTCAAAAAGTGTTCAGAAAAACAGGCAACGCCATTTACCGTAACAATATTAAAACGGTTCATCAGGCCAAAAAGCGCATCATCTCCTCTCACAAAAAAGGGAAATGGATAGGCTGATACGGCATCTAGCCTGAACGCAAAAAACCACCATCCACCATAAACGGGCTTGCCTGTATCCTGCTCCAGATTCAGCAGATTTTCTATAGGCCTAACGTCTTCGCCTTTATGTAAAGGACGAAACACCCCCTCAGAGAATTCAGCACCTTTTTCCTGCACACTCCATGGCCTTTGATCGTCCAGCAATGTACCTGCCAAACCGATGTGCCTATCTACACTGTAAGCCAACATAGCGTAGCAACGCCGTATAGCTTCAACCTCGCAGGAAATATCATCATCCATGAACAGACAGTGGGTAAAGGTGCCTTGCTCATGCAGATATAAAAGGCCGCGCGCAAAACCACCGCTGCCGCCGTAATTATGATTTTTGATAACCTTGGCCCCCGGCACCTCCGCCGGATCAAGGTTGGCTGAATTATCTATAACAATAAAATGAATCACATCCTGATAGGCAGTGTCTTGCAAAAGCGCTTTTTGCACCCGCTGGATGGAATTACGCACATATTGCTGCCGGTTAAAATGCGTGATGACAACACCCAACTGCGGCACCTGCACCATGGGCGAGGATGTTGCAAAATATACGGCCTCTACCGTGCACTCTGACTGAGCCGTTACACTACAATACAGCAGGCCTTCAGATAATGTAGGCCACGCTGATATTTCCTCTGCGCATCGTATTTCGCCCTCAATTTCTTTGCTCCAAAGAGGTGTGACAACATCTGCCTTGGAACGATGAAAAAGCGTTACCTCACCTTGCCCGCGTATATGCAAGCTCAACAGCAGGCGACTTACACCACCAGCCTGTTTCCACTTTTTTACGGAAAACGCATTGTAAAATGTATCAAAAGTAAATGCCTGCCCCATCTTTAGCCGAAAGGCTGAGGAAGATGTATCAGCCACACGCTCTGGCAGCGCAGGACGTGCGTACATTGCATCGCATTGCTCCAGCCCTTCAGTTGGCAAGATAAGACGATGCAAAACCGTAAGCATGGCAGCACTTTCAAACGGAGCGTGAAAAGACACATCCGGCTTTAGCGCACACAAACGCCTACTGCACCCTGTATTTTAGGAAAAAATTGGCGCGCCCTGCTGGATTCGAACCAGCGACCCACAGCTTAGAAGGCTGTTGCTCTATCCAACTGAGCTAAGGGCGCTTTACGCCCTACGCATAATAGGGAAAAGCAAGAAAATCAATGCGTCCAGTTTTGGATGCGATCATAACGGAAGTTATCTGCATATACTTTGGGGCGACGCATACGCGGTGCTGTTTCTTCCACCACATACGCAATGTGTTCGCGTTGCGCATAAGCTTCCGCAGCCTCACGGCTATCAAAATACAAATGTATTTGAGATTGTGGGTCTGCGCTACCAGTCCACCCCATAAGGGCGCTCTGCTTACGTGGAGCAGATTGACCGTATTCAAAAACCCACTCTCTAGTGCCAGCAAAACCTGACTGACCAGCAGGCTTTGACTGCCTATAAATACGCGCTGGCATGATGTTGCCTCCCGCTTTATTTATGGTCGGGGCGCCCGGACTCGAACCGGGGGCCTCGTGTACCCAAAACACGCGCGCTACCAGGCTGCGCCACGCCCCGAACTGAGGGCTTGTTTAAGCGCCTATTCGGAGTATGGCAACCCTCTGATGATAAAAAATCAGTCAACCATGCTTTTTTTGCTTTTTGCCAGCGGTGGCACAAACAAAGGCGCCGTATCCCACGGGAACAAAACCCAGGTATCCTGCGGCACTTCTGTAATAAACAGATCTGTCAGTTCCTTGCCTGCAGGCTTGGCATACAGGCATGCAAAATAAGCTTTGGGCAGTTTTTCACGCACCACACGCGCCGTCACACCAGAATCAACCAGATCATCAATAATCAGGAAACCTTCTCCATCACCGGCGGCAACAGGTTCCTTAATAATCTGGGGCTTGCCCATATTTTCTTCATCATACGTCACGACAGAAATGGTTTCTATCAGACGGCACCCTAGTTCACGCGCGGCAATAGCTGCGGGAATCAACCCTCCGCGTGTTACCGCCACAATGCCTTTAATGGGCATTTTAGGCATCAGCGCCTCTGCTAACGCACGTGCATCACGATGCAACTGATCCCATGTTACCGTGGCATAATTCACAGCCATTCAAGCGTTCCCTTTTCCATTCATTCTGCAAACAATGCTTCTGTCGTGCCGTCGGGTCATTACATGACTGTTTGCCACAAAGTCTCGGCGGCTCGGCTCCAACCTATGGGCCGAAAACGTGTCTTTATCTGTTGCTCCATAGCTGCCAGGCGCTGCGGCTGATCCAGAACGTTACGTACAAGCTCCAATGCCTGCGATGCGTTATCAGGGTCAAACATTTCTGTCAGCCCCATCCCTGCTTCTGGCAGGGAAGACGCAGCAGACGTCAGGCAGGGCTTTCCCCAATGTAGGCTTTCTGTCACTGGCAGGCCCCAGCCTTCATAAAATGAAGGAAAAATTGTAAACCGCGCCTGCTTATAAAGCTGCGCCATACAGCTATCAGATGGTCGATCTACCCACACAACGTGCCCATTCAGCCACGCGCTATTTTCAAGCTGCTGCAACAGATCGTCCACCAGCCATCCCCGCCCGCCAGCAATCACCAGCTTCGGTACGGTATTGGCTGGCCGTTCCTGCAACAACCGCCGCCATACTCTTACTAAAAGCGCGTGATTTTTACGCACTTCCAACGTGCCAGCACATAAAACATAAGGCCCCAACTGCTTTATGTGCTCTTGAACAGAAGGAGGGGCGCTTGCCGGATCTGCCTTAGAAAACCCGCACCCCATAGGCACTACAATAACGGGAACAGAAAGCGGCTTGCCGCTGCGTTGTGCATAAGACAACACATCTTTTTGGGTAGATTCGGAATTCGCAAAAATAACATCGCATTCCGGCACAACCTGCTCATACCAACGCCGAAATACAGCAGGCAAACCGGGCTGGCACCATTCTGGCCACAAAAGCGGCACCAGATCATGCACCAAAACCCCAATACGCATGCCGTATTGCTGCCGACACTGTCGCAACAGTTTTTGATACATGGCATGAGACCATGATGCCCCCAGCGAAAGCAGGATATCCCCCTTTTGAGGAGAAAAAGCCTGTTCCTGTGCACTAAAATCATCTTTTTTGTGCAAATTATGAGAAGCCAGTTCCCATAAGCCGCGCACAAGCATTCCTCCTGCCTGCATCGCACTCTGGGTATTTCTGATCAGCTTACCAGCAGGAACGCGTACAGAAACTGGCACATGCTGCCCACATTTTTGAAGCAAACTTTGGTTTGTAAGGTGTGAAGTAGAAAGGCTGCGTATCTGCATGCGTTCTGGTTGCCCAGCCCCCTGCCCACTCAGGGCTTGCCAAACCGCCTGCACCTGCGCCCAAGACACCACCACAAAGCCTGTACCCTGAATAGTGTGCTGCACAAAACCAATGTGGCCAGCCATACGCGGATCAACCATAAAAGCTGCACAAATTTCCAGCACAACGCGTTGAATACCCGTAAGCCGTGCACCTGCTTGTGCAAAGGCAAACAGATCTTCCACATCCATCCAGATACGCTTCATGATGGCCTTCCTTTTTTCTAACCGCACGATCTGGATAAAACATATTCTGCATCTGCAAGAAAACGTGGCAGACGCGCTTTTCCATGATTATAGAGGGTTGCATGACAAGTCATGCTGTTACTCCCCTCCCTCCTCTTGTGCTGGATCATCCGCTTATCAAGCACAAATTGACCCATTTGCGGCGCGCAGAAACCTCTACTGCCGGTTTTCGTCGGCTTGTGCGCGAACTAAGCTTGCTGATGTGCTACGAAGCCACTCGCGAGTTGCCACTAGAGCCAGTAGAAATCCAAACGCCTCTGGAACCCATGATGGGTGAACAACTGGCTGGGCCAGATGTGTGCTTTATTTCCATCCTGCGTGCTGGCAATGGGCTTTTAGATGGCATGCTGGACTTGGTGCCATTTGCACCGGTTGGCCATATTGGTTTGTACCGTGACCCCGAAACACTGGAAGCTGTAGAATATTATCTTAAGCTTCCCTCTCAGGTTTCTTCCCGCCGCTGTATTGTTGTTGATCCCATGTTGGCTACAGGGCACAGCGCGGCAGCCGCCATTACGCGGTTGAAGGAAAAAGGAGCACGCAAGCTACTGTTTACCTGCCTGCTTTCTACCCCAGAAGGCATTGCCTGCTTGCAAAAAGCGCATCCAGACGTGCAGATTATGACATGTTCTATTGATCGCGGTTTGGATGAACACAGTTACATCGTTCCCGGCTTGGGTGATGCTGGTGATCGCCTTTTTGGCACACGTTAAGCGCTTGCCCCTTGGCATGCATTTCTGTGGATACGTGATATGAAATTGAAATCCGCTACCGTTCTTGCTGGCCTTCTGCTTGCTCTTACTGCCTGCCATGAACAGCCAGCATCAGACAGCAGCCCCTTGTTCCATGACAAGGCGCACCAGAAGGCCCCTCCGCCCATTATTGAAGATGAAGATGAAAACCCCCATGGTGGCCCTGCCTTAGATGAAAATGATGGCTACCGCCCAGACTCATCTAAAGCAAGCGGGCCTTACATGGGAACGGGGGCTGGCGGCTCACCGTAATATCTCAACGGTTACATTACACTTTTCATAAAGCCCTATTCCTGCAACTTCTGTGTCTTACTGGAATAGGGCTTTCATTTAGTCCCAAACTTACTCATCAATTTCTGGAACACTGCCAATACGTTCCAAAAATTCTGGTTCTCCATAATCACCGGCTTCTTCATCCACCTGCATACGCACCACCAGTGCTCCGGCCACAGAAAGAACGCCTGCTCGCACCTTTTCTATCCGGCGATGCGCATCTTCCAGATTACGGCACAGAATGGCAGATCCACCTTCTAACTTCGTGCCCCGCCAAACAAATGGCTGAAAAACGATATGTTCAGACAAAGACATGAGATCCTCCTCAGCTTTTTCTGTTCTATATTTGTTCACATAAAAATTGCAAGCGCAATTAAAATAGGTTCCATAAAAAAAAGCCGTGGCCCTTACCCTAGGCCACGGCTTTCTAAGCATTGCGCTGCTGTATGGCGTTACGGACGCCCAACAGACAGATACGAAAAACCAGATTCACGCATAACAGCAGGATCAAAAATATTGCGCAAATCTACAATAATTTTATTTCGCATACGTTGCGCCAAAGCATCTGGTGAAATGGATCGGAACTGCTCCCACTCTGTTAAAACCACCAAAACGTCAGCATCCTGTGCGGTTGCCAACGCATTTTCACAGTATGTTGTTTCTGGTGGCAAAAGAGATTTGGCGGCATCCATGCCAACCGGATCATAAGCCTGCAAGCGTGCCCCGCCCTCAGCCAAACGGTGCAAAATGGGAATGGAAGCTGATTCCCGCATATCATCTGTTTCAGGCTTGAAGGTCAGGCCCAGTACAGCCACGGTCTTATTGTTTACCGAACCACCACACGCCGCAATAATGCGGCCCGCCATGGCAGCTTTACGAGCCTCATTCACCTGCACTGTGGTTTCTACTAAACGACACCCGCTTTGGGCTTCCTGCGCGATGCGGGAAAGAGCCAGCGTATCTTTGGGGAAGCAGGAACCACCATAACCGGGGCCAGCATTTAAAAAGCGGCTGCCAATACGATCATCCAGCCCCATTCCGTAAGCCAGCTCCTGCACGTTGGCCCCTAATTTTTCACACAGATCGGCCATTTCATTAATGAAAGAAATCTTCATGGCCAAAAAGGAGTTGGACGCATATTTGGTCAGCTCTGCCGTTTCCAGACCGGTAAAGACCAATGGTGCATCAATTTTCTTCAGCGGCTTATAAACCCGCTGCATAACAGCTTCGGCACGGCGTGCGCGTTCTGGCTGTTTTTGATCCAACCCGATGATAACCCGATCTGGGCGCATACAATCATCAATAGCGCTGCCCTCACGCAGGAACTCAGGATTGGAGGCTACATCAAAATCCAGATCCGGGCGGGTGGCGCGAATAATTTCAGCTATTCTACGGCTACTGCCCACTGGCACTGTGGATTTGGTGACAATAACGGCATAGCCGGTAAGAGCTTGTGCAATCTGCCGGGCCGCTGCGTGTACATATTGCAGATCTGCTGCACCATCCCCATTCCGTGGCGGCGTGCCCACGGCAATAAAAACAGCCTCTGCGCCAGCAACAGCCTGTGCAATATCATCCCCAAAAGTCAGGCGTCCGGCACGTGCATTGGTTTCAACCAACACATCCAAGCCCGGTTCATAAATAGGGATACGACCTTCGCGCAAAGCAGAAAGGCGGTCTGGATTTGTTTCCACCACAGCAACATGCAGCCCAAATTCAGCAAAACATGCGCCGGAAACCAGTCCAACATATCCGCCACCAATCATGGCTATACGCACGAGCAACTCTCCCATCCTGCCATAAGGTCACACCCTGCTTTATGTACAAATATCAGGGGAACTCAACAGCGGCATCAATGCCCTGTGCAGCGAACATACGCAATGTGAAAAGGTAAATATTGGTTTTTGTCTGTTACTTTCCCCCGTTTACACCCCGAAAAATGAAAGGCATGCGCCTATACGCCAAGCTGAGCCTTCACATTTACGCTCACCAAATATTCGCCTAGCGCAAGTCAATTTAATATGTCACTATCGAAACGGAATAGACGGACATTTAATGGAGTAAAGAGCGCATGAAACTGGTTACTGCGATTATCAAGCCTTTCAAACTTGATGACGTGCGCGAAGCTCTGGCCCCTTTAGGTATTCAGGGGTTAACAGTTTCTGAAGTGAAGGGCTTTGGTCGGCAACGCGGCCAGACCGAGATTTATCGTGGTGCAGAATATCGCATCAGTTTTCTGCCCAAGATCAAGGTTGAAATTGTTATCAAAGATGACATGGAAGACATGGTTGTGGAGGCCATTGCCACAGCAGCGCATACTGGCAAAATTGGTGATGGCAAAATTTTTGTAAGTGATATTTCACGCGCTGTTCGTATTCGCACCAAAGAATCTGGCGAAAGTGCTCTGTAAGCAAGTTTTCACGCGCTACGTTACTTTAAAAATACATTACTGAAGGAAAATATATTCCCTTCAGTAATGTCCTTTTGCTTCCAATCAAATAATATAATCAATTGGCGGCAGTGTCTGATCCATATTCAGGGCGGGCATGCGCCCGGTATGGCGCACACCAACCTTACGGGCTGGGTTACCTACAACCGTTGTAAAGGGCGGCACGGGTTCCAGCACAATGGAACCAGCTCCAATTTTGGCACCCTCACCAATTTCAATATTCCCCAAAACCTTGGCACCGGCACCAATCAACACGCCACGCCGCACCTTAGGGTGCCTGTCTCCAGAATGCTTGCCTGTGCCACCCAGTGTAACGTTTTGCAGAATGGAAACATCATCTTCGATAATGCAGGTTTCCCCTACAACAATGCCCGTACCGTGATCGAATAAAATACGCCGACCAAGGCGCGCTGATGGGTGAATATCGACTGCAAACAACTCCGATGCGCGGCTTTGCAGATGTAACGCCAGATGCCGCCGCCCCTCTGCCCACAACCAATGCGCCACCCGATATGTTTGAACTGCCTGATAGCCTTTAAAGAACAGAAACGGCGTTACAAAATCCGGGCAGGCGGGATCTCTTTCTCGAATCGCCAGTAGATCAGCCGCGGCGGCACATACAATATCCGGCTCTGCATCAAAGCCTTCTTTAACAAGCTCTGCCAAAGCATCGGATGCCACAGACCGATCCCCCAGCTTGCGCCCGATCAACGCCGCCAGTGCAGAAGAAAAATCTGAATGACTGCGCACGCCTGTCGCCAGCAACCCTTTCACCAACGGATCATGGCAAACACAGGCCTGCTGTGTCATCTGTTGCCACAGAACATTTAGCTGAGGTGCGCAGATTGAGCTGTCTTCATCAAAATGGCTGGCTTTGACGGCAGCCTGAGCACCGTCATGCGTTGCTGCATCCATTTTCACAATCCCATAGCGTGCTTTACAAAGGCTTTACGCAGGGCGGGCAAACGGTTTACCCCTGCAATACCCACATCACGCGCAAACCTTAAAACTGGATTATTGTTACTGAACAGCCTGTCCAGCACATCGGTTGCTGCAAGCATAAGCATGTTGGCTGGGCGGCATTCTGCCTGATAACGCGCCAGCAACTCAGGCGCTCCCAGATCTTTGCCGTGATGATGTGCTGCAATCAAAATCTTGCTTAACGCAATAATATCGCGAAAACCCAAATTAAGCCCCTGCCCGGCTATGGGATGGATACCATGCGCGGCATCTCCCACCAGAACCATGCGGGTATCCGTATAACGTTGGGCATACTGGGCAGACAGAGGATACGTCCACCGCCGCCCCACAGGCTTGACCTGCCCTAAACGATTATTGCCCATCCGGCGCTGAAGCTGCATGGCAAACACATCGTCCGGCAATGCGGCAAAACGCTCTGCCAAGCCATCATGATCGCTCCAGACAATAGCGGACATGTAAGGGTGTTCTTCATTCCCCGGCAAAGGAAGTTGCGCAAATGGTCCTGCGGGTAGGAAATGCTCAAGCGCGCTGTTATCATGCGGGAATTCATGCGCAATGGCGCAAACAATAGCCGTTTGCCCATAAGACAAGCGCGTAAGCGGAATGCCCGCCTGAGAGCGCAAACGGCTTTTACGCCCATCAGCCGCCACAATCAGCTTTGCCTTAAAACTGCGCCCGTCATGCAGGGTTACTGTTGCCCCTTCCTTATGCCGCACAATACTGGCTTCAGCCGGGGCCAGCAGTGTAATTTCTGGCGTAGTGTGCAGGCTGGCGTTTAACGCTACACGCAAAGAGCGTGCCTCAATCATCCATCCAAATGGCTGATTGGCATCTTCCCGCGTGAACTCCAGAAATAACGGCGATGCAGGCTCACCCGGCCGCCCATCCGTTACAAGAATATCCTCAATCGGGCAGGATGGCAGAGGCAGAGCCTCCCACACACCGGCTTCTTCCAGATACGCTTTGGGGCCAGCAGCAATAGCATAGGCCCGGCCATCAAAATCTGGGTCTTCCATGGGCGGCAGATCCGCCTTGTCCACCACAGCCACTTTGATACCCGCCTGCGCCAAGTGGCACGCCAAGGTTCCCCCAACTGGCCCAGCACCAATAATGCAGACATCTACATCTGAAATGGGCATCTGCGCGTGTGCTGCCGCTGCGGGCTCAGCATGGGCTGTCTGATGCATAGGTTCGTTCCTTAGCTCATAAGCGCCACACGTTTGGGGCGCATCTTCTCCAATTCAGGAACAGTCTATACACCAGCCCCCTGCTCTTGTAATGAATTTGTATCAAACAACCAAAAAAGTCATGACATTACAGGCAGTTAGGTTCTCCTGAAAATCCACATAACACCCAGCAAATCCATAATGGCTGAAGGTGCAATCTTGCCATGCGCGAAAGTCACTAGCCCGTTTTTTTGGATTCCATCATGGTTTGCCAGCTTTTTCACGCTTCATTGAACACTCTAAGGATTATTTCCCCTGCTTGAGCATCTCGACTATCTGCTGCAGCATTATGGATATGGAATTATCACCATCATTGTCATGATGGAGAGCATGGGCCTGCCCTTACCAGCGGAAACCTGCATTATCACGGCTGCGCTTTACAGCCTTAAAACCCACCATCTGGGTATTGAGGGCATTACTGCGGCTGCGATTTTGGGGGCCATTATCGGAGATAATTTCGGTTATCTAATCGGACGCCATGTTGGGCTACCGCTTTTACAGAAACATGGCGCAAAAATTGGCCTGACAGCAGATCGCCTCCTGTTAGGGGAATATCTGTTTCACCATCATGGCGATGCCATTGTTTTCTTTGGGCGCTTTATCTCTGTTGCACGCGTGTTTGTGGCATTGCTTGCAGGAGCCTGCCAATTGCGCTGGCCGCGCTTTATGCTGTTTAATGCCCTTGGCGGCACTTGCTGGGCTGGTGGCTATGCTATTGGCACGTACATTCTGGGCAATCAGATTACCAAATTGTCCGGAACAGTCGGAACATGCGTGGGCGTTATTGGGATTATCTGTATTATCGGGAGCGCCATCTTCCTTAAAAAGAACGAGAAAAAGCTTATGCAGCGCGCCCTTGCTGAAGCCAAGACAGGCCAATTCCCCCCAGCCTGAAAGGTGTATGCTGATACTACCCTAGAAAATTATAAATTTTTACCCTAAATGCCTTTGCCTCTGCACGCTTTCCAAATTCCATTGGCAAACACGTAAGGTAAAGAAAGCACACAATATGAGATGGTTTAGATCCCGCCTGATATGTCGCCTTCTTGGCCACAAATGGTCACCTTGGCAGCGTGAAAATTCATGGGGCAACAATACAGAGTTTTTGCACCGCCACTGCCTGCGACATGGATGTTTGGCTACCGAGAAAAAGGATCAGGCACAGTAGGAGGCTGGGCCTTCTGCGTTGGCGGCATGGCTTGCTAAGGCGGCGTGCATGGCAGCGGTAAAGGCCACCATGCAGGAAAAAAGAAGGTTACGCGCCATAACCCTGCGGGTGGTTTTTGCGCCAGTTAAAGGCTGTTTCCACAATCCGATCAATATCCGTAAATTCTGGCGCCCAACCTGTTGCTTCCATCAGGCGCGCTGGGCTGGCCACCAGGCTGGCCGGATCACCCGCGCGGCGTGGGCCTGCCTGCCAAGGCACTTCCAGATTGCTCACGCGGCCAACGGCATCAATAATTTCGCGGTTGGAATTGCCGCGCCCTGTGCCAACGTTAAACACCACGCTTTTATCATTCAGAAGCGGCAGCACAGCCAGATGGGCGCGCGCCAGATCTGTAACATGCACATAATCACGGATACAGGTGCCATCTGGTGTGGGGTAATCCTCACCAAACAGCGTAAGGGCTGGGCGACGCTTCAGGGCGGCATCAATAACCAGCGGGATCAGATGCGTTTCAGGGCGATGGTCTTCCCCCGCACGGCCAGCCGGATCAGCCCCAGCGGCGTTGAAATAGCGCAGGCAGGCACTTTTTAGCCCATGAATTTTGTCAGCCCAGTACAGGGCGCGTTCCACCATATATTTGCTCTCGCCATACGGAGAGCCGGGGTTGATGGGGGCATCCTCGTTAATCGGGCCTTCCCCAGCAGAACCAAACAGGTTGGCTGTGGAGGAAAACACAAAGCGTTTTACACCGTGGCGCACGCAGGCATCAATCAGCCCAAAACCATAGCCAGCATTGGCTGTCATGTACATCATGGGGTTTTGCATGCTTTCTCCTACCAAGGAGAGGGCTGCAAAATGCAGAATGCCATCCCACGTGCCGGAGGAAAGAACCTTATCCAGACAATCAATGTCTGAAATATCACCTTGCACGAAGGTCGCCTGTTCTGGCACCGCGGCGCGGTGGCCAGTGCGCAGGTTGTCCAGCACAACAACGTCGTGCCCATCATCCAGCAGGGCAAGAACAACGTGGCTGCCAACATACCCAGCGCCACCGGTTACCAGAAAACGAGCCATACTCTCTTTTCGCTCCGTGCAATGTAAAAAGTCATACCCGGTTATCTTGCTGATAAGTCCAGGAAAGAGTTCGCTTCATTTCCGCCTTCAGAACGGCTTAAGCAAACGGTCAAGATAACTTATATGCTCACTTAGTACCGTCGATATTTTCATAATGCAAAAATTGCCGCGTAATTTTCTAGAAAAATCCATTTTTCAATAAAAACTCACAGAGCATTTTCTAAGGCTTTTAGACTCTGCGATCACATGCGCAAGATGCGGTCTGTCAGACGTTTAATATCTTAACAGATTGATTTTATGGAAAAGTCTTTCTTTTGATGGCGGATGGGGTGTCCGTAATAAATTCAATCTAATACATTGATAAAACTATATAATAAAAAAATCATAATGCACATTTGCCCATAAAATTACCCACAAATTTTTAACATTTAATTCGAGGATAAAACATAACTAAATTAACTCATTGGGAACATTTGTTCACCTTCCGCCCGTTACGCCAAGGGATCAGGGATTGCATCCCGCGTGGAATCTTCTCACAAATACACACCATGCGTATTTTATCCTTGACGAATAATACATACCGTGTGTATATATATTTCATGAACAGCGCAGCACTCATTAAAGAAATGAAAAAGGCAGGATGGACAGAAATTCGAGTTCGTGGCTCTCACCACCAGTTCAGGCACCCCAATCACCCTCACACGGTCACGGTGCCCCACCCTAAAAAAGATTTAGGTAAGGGACTCGTAGCTGCCATCAAAAAACAAGCTGGGCTGAAATAGGCCCGGAAAGGAGATAAAATGCGCTATCCAATCGTAATTGAGCCGGGATCTGAAACCACATCTTACGGTGTTGTATTTCCAGACCTTCCCGGCTGCTTCTCTGCCGGTGATACATTGGATGAGGCCGTTAAAAATGCGTCTAAAGCTGCTGCGCTGTGGATTGAAGATGCATTGGATAACAGCGAAAAAGTTCCTGCGCCTTCTCCGCTAGAAAACGTGCGAGACAACCCAGAATGGAAAAACTGGATTGTTGGTTTCGCTGATGTTGATCCTATGCTGTTCGATACAACGGCGGAGCGTGTGAATATCACCCTGCCCCGGCGTGTTCTGACCCGACTAGATAGGCGCGCAAAGGAAGAAGGAGAAACACGCTCTGGATTTATTGCCCGCTTAGCTATGGGCGCATGATACGGAAAGTATTGCCAAGGGCCTCTCCGATATCTATGGCAGCCCTTGGTTAAAAAAGTGCAAAAACTATATTTTCCTGTTGACTATTAGGAACATTGTTCCTATATAAAGTTTATCAGCACAACGCTGAAAGGCGCGCCTCGGCATACGGGGGCAGGGAAAATAACATGGTCAACCATCCTAATCGTCGTCGCATTGCTCTCCACAACTATGATGTTTCCCTGGGAGATATTGTGTTCTTGGTTGAGCATATTGACCTCAATACCAACAAAACATGGCTGTCTGTCCAGAATTCCGCACCGATTGATAATGCGCGCGTTCAAAAAGAATTCGGCCCTCTTGGAACGTTCAACAACAAAACGCGCTATGCGCGGGGACGTGTTGAACTGACAAAATGGGGCGCTAAAGAAGAAACGGTGATGTTCAAGCGCGTCAAATAGCTGTTTGGCCGGAGAAATCCGGCCCTCTATCTACCTCAAGTTGCAGATATTTTTAGAAGAATAAAAATGGATTTAATCGAAATTGCGCGGGGGCTTTCCCCCGCAGACTCGCGCGCTTTATCCCGTGGCGAAAATGTGTTTGTCCCACAGATTGTAAATGGGCCAGATGAAGACATTTTGCGTCATACGCTCCGATTCGTATGCGCCACACTTAATTCCAAAGCATTTCGGCTTGCAGGCGTGCAGGAAACACTAGGCGTTATCGCAGAAAATGCGCCTCAAAACGCAGAGGCAAAGCGGGCAATGACGGCGCTACGGGCAATACTTGATTACCAAGAGGCAGAACAGACCGAGCTGGTAGCAACATTGCGCCGACTGAAAGCCGCAAAGGCACCATTGATTGACCCGGATGATTTTATCGCTGCCATGCGGGTTGGTGATAACCCCGGGAATGAAAAAATGGCGCATTGGCTAGATAAGGCATTTAGGATTGCCGACAAAAATAACGGGATCGCATGAATGGATAGCCCAACACCCGAAATGATAGCCGAGACGAGAAAAAATAAAAATCTCACACAATCAGATGCTGCCCGCCTCGTCCACGTTGCCCCCAGATCGTGGCGCATGTGGGAGGCGGGCGATAGAGCAATGCACTCAGCATTTTGGGAATTATTTTTGATGAAAACCGCGAAAGCACACACAATGACACCGATCAATATCAATGCCATAGATGCCAATCTCCTGGCGGACATTGCTGGCCAAGAAAAAGAATTTTCTGCATATCAGGTGCCTGTTGAGGGCCGAGATGTGGCCAATCAGGCCTACCAAATCGTTTTCTCCGATGCGATCCAGCGCGGCGGCATCGTGATGGTTGGATCTGGTTCCAGCGGTATGACATTTTGGACGGACGCAAATAGTGCGGATGACGTGCTGCGCCGGTATCTAGCAGATGAGATGATGGGGTAATCAGTAACAAGTACCGTTTATTTTTCGCGTGGCTGCATTTTTCCTGTTGACCAATAGGAACAATGTTCCTATATGAATGTTTATCAGCACAACGCTGAAAGGCGCGCCTCGGCATACGGGGGCAGGGAAAAGACCATGATTAAAATGAGCAAAACGGTTCGTGCAGCAATCATCACTCAGGTTTCTGACAGCGCAGAATACGACGCAAGCACGGTTCGGATCAGCAGAAACGGCGAAGTGACGGCAAAAAAAGACCAGAATAAAACATCCTCTTACGACAACGCTCGTTATCTGGTCGGATATATCGAGAACATGGTCTGAATAGATCACCCACAAATCCCGCCCGGTGGCAAACGTGCAGATGGGCGCAACGCTGACAATGCGCGCGAATATCAGAGAAAACGCAGGAAACGTTAATTTATCCCCTGATTTTCCGCCAAAAATCAGACCTCACTACCAGCATCCGCCAACCTACCGCCAGCGCGATAGTGGCGAGGAAAACTCCCCCGCCACCAACAATCATGCCGCACTCAAAGTCTGGCGTCATGCGGACTGGATAGCCGCATTATCGGCCTGACACTTGGCAAAAATGGCTTCAATATCTGCCACGCTTGGCCCAGTCTTGCTCTTGGACTGCTCCAGAGCCTCTTTCACCGTCTCGTAAACTTCCGGCCCGTATTTTTCGGCCAAACCGGCTACGGTACCGACTACACCAAGGATGGCACTGATTTCTGTTGCGTTCATGTTATTTGCTCCCGCCAAGGGCTGCGCAGGCATCCGGCGTGGTGCCGGTTTTCAGGCCTGCCCAGCAGGTTTCGAATGAAAGAAAATCGGTCTGGAGTGCGTTCACACCCGTCTGGGTGATGCTGTTGCCGTGCTCAATGGAGGCTTCCAGAGACGAAATTTCATTAAACACGGTCTGGCTTGCCCGCTTGGCAAGATCCTTTTGCGTGTCTGTTAAGGTGATGCCTGGCACGTTGCCTTTAATGGCATCGGGAATCGGCTGCGCCAGAACGTGATAGGAACTGTCCACATCGTAAACAGTCTGGTTAAACTTGGCTTGTGGCGTTGCGCCACAGGCAGCCAGAAGGGGCAGCAGCCCCAGAGCAAGGAGTGCTTTTTTCATTTCGTATCGTCTTTCGGAATGGTCACAACAGAACCCGGCCCAGCCTTGGGCGGTTCGGATTTGGAAGAAACTGCTCCGCGCAAAATAATCGCAGCATTGGCAGCCTGCTTCCAGTTGAGGGCAAGGAAGTTGATAATCCGATAAACCAGCCACAGCTTGCCGGACTGATTGGCCGGAAGTGGGATCTGCGTTGCTGCCGCCCCTGCTGCCGCAAACACAACACAGGCATAAAGCACCCATGTTGCTTCGGGCTGTGGAAGTGCCGCCACCATAGCGGGCAAGGACAGGCCAGCCGTAATGGCCTTGGCTGTTTGTGCAACAACAGTAGAGCGTTTTGGCGCTACGGGAGCGGGTGCATCAGTCATGCGACACCCCTCCTCGCAAGCTGACAGGCAGTGTGTTCACTTCCACAACGTCAATTACGAGGCTTCCGTTTGGGCTGCGGTGGATGCTGCGGCGGAGTTCTGCCAGCACGATATCTGCGGTGCGTTTTGCTATACGCTCGCATTCCGTTTCGGTGAGAAACACCGTATTTGTCCTTTCTGAGTAATCGCCATGCCAGTTGGCGCATGAGCGGCAGGAGAACCCGCCTCATGCATTGATGGCCTGCTGGAATAGAGATGTGTTTGCACTGGCATTGGCCTGCCCCAACGCCGTGTTGTAGTAATTCTTGTGATAGGCGCTGAGGGCGTCAGCATTGTTTGCATCAGGTAGCGGCGCTGGAACACGCAGGTATTTCACACGTGCCATCAAAACGGCATACCGCAGGTTCCAGACCATCACGCTCGCATCAGGCAAACCAGAGAGGCCGCACGTTGCGAGGATTTGGTTTGCGGTATCCTGTTGGTAGCGCAGGTAATTTACCCAGCAGTCGTCGTGTGTTGCGGGTTCCATTTGCGCGATACCAAGGGCAGGCCCCCTGACCTGCTCCAGCCAAGAAAGGCCGCTTTCGACAAGGCAGGTGCCGGTTAGCAAATTAACTGCCGCCTCACCGCCAAGCCCAGCCCCTGCAAGCGCAGGCCGCACGATGAGGGATTTAAACTGAGATAAGTTTAGTCCGGTCATGTCGCCTCCATTTCACGCGGGGGTAGAATGAACTGCGTTTCCTGCGGCTGCGGTGTGGGCTGTGTGGTAACATCCCACGGTTCGCGCCAGTGCAGCCATTTTACCCAGATCGTGCTGGCTACCTCCTGATCTGAGAGCAATGTGGACCCAACCGCAGCACCAAGTGTGCAGAAAATCCCCACAATAACCGCCAACTTTTTCCAACGCCGCAAACCGTCTTCTGCCAGTCTGTTTCGCTCTTCCTGCGCACCCGTATGGGCCGCCAGTTGGCGGGTAAGGTCAGAAAGCTGGATACCAATCCGATCCATTCCGGCATTTGTAGCTTGCTGGCGGGCGTTACCTTCTGCCCGCACAGCCGCAATATCTCGGCTGATGCTATCCAGCTTGCCATCTGTCACGTCCTGCCGCCTTTCTACAGCGGCAAGGCGTTCTTCGTGATCATCCAGACGTGCGTGCACGCCATCAGCAACGCTGGGGGTGCCCGCGCTCTGTTCATCTGTCATTCAATTTTCTCAGTTTTTTGCGGTTTTACCCGACAACAAGGCCGTTTTGTTTCAAAACACGACGGATTTTTGTTGCCATATCCTGCACCTCGGTCTGCGTCATAGCGCGCTGGAAACCGGCCCAGAATGAGAGTTTTGCACCCAGACATGGAGCGTTTCCATTCTGTGCATCGTATGAGCTGCCAACCAGCAGATTGGTATCAGCAACGTTATACCCCGTGCCCAGCGCGCCCGCAGACAGCGCATTGCCCGGTGCATTTGTCAGATCGTAAAACGTGAGTGTTTTTGTCGAAACTGTTTGTGTCAGCGCCAACAAAATGGGGGTTTCAGCAATGGAAACTGCGGCGGGCGGTGTGAATATTGGATGCAGCGTGCTGAATCCCGAATAAGCACCTTGCGAATATCCTTGCCACTGAAATGTATTGGCCGAGAGCGCGTTTGCCTGCACTGTCACGCCCTGCAACGTTGACCCGCCAACAATATTGCCAAACGGGATAACGCCGCACATACCTGCTGTAACCGGATTGCCCTGAGCGGTTGGAGACGTTGTAGCGTTAAAAAAATCTGGGACTACAACAGCAAACGCAGTAAAATCCGAACCGCCCGCTAGATTGCTGACAATCTCAGATTTAACGTTATCAATAACAATATTGTTTTGGTTGACAGCAATGCTGCTCTCGCCTGTAACTGTCGGCGCTTTTGCACCTGCGGCCTGATTGGTCAGGCTGCCTGTGATGCTGCCCGCGCCTGAGCGATCACCAAACACGTACCAGTCAGTAATTGTGCTATCGCCTGCGGGATCAAATCCGACTGACCCTGCAAATGATGCACCTGCAATAGTGAGAGAAAGTCCAGCCATTTTATACTCCAAAATTTGGAATTGGGTTGCGGATGCACGTGCCGTGCTGCGGATTGGACGGTACAGTCAGGAGTTTTGGCGCTGACCATTTTCCCGTCAGCACATCGGGCCATGCGCCAACGGCGTCACTGTATGAAATGCCCGCGCCCTGAGCGTCGATATAAATCCTAAACATCGTGTTCCCGGCAGCATCTTCGCCCAAAGGCATCACGCTAGGCCCCTCGACACCACTGCCCCATCCAGCCCAATCGCCTGTTGTCAGGACTGTGTATGGGCCTGTGGGTACAGATGCTGTGGCAATCTGGATCTGGCGGGCGCTTTCATCTTTGAAAAACAGAACCCAACGATCTTTGTAGTAGAGAGGAAAACTGTCGATCACATTCGAATAGTTGGTCAGCGAAATCAGAACCGGTGTTGACCAGTTAAGCAACGTTTCGTCAGTCGGGTGCATTTCGTAAATCTGACTAGCAGCCGATCCAATATCGAGATGGACTACTAGACGCAAAACGCCATCTGCTGGGTTGTGGAACCACTCGGGGGCCCATGTCTGGTGTGACGTAACACCGCCAACTGTGCAAATAACGTCAGTCACAAACGACCAGTGCCGCCCGTCTGTAGACTCATAAACGGAAAACCGATCCTGATACCCGTTGCCAAATGATCCAGCAGTGCAGGCCAGTAAAAAACGCCCATTGTGATACGTGATTGTTGGATCGCGCATTGTATGTGCGCTGTCAAAAATCAACTCTGTTGGGACATGCTGCCACTCAACGCCGTTGTCAGACGAGAGCATGACAAGCCCCTCAACACCGCCTGATTCTAGTCCCGCTTCCGTTGTCTGAAACGCGCCGTACAAAAACCGCCCGAATACAGGCTGTAACTCGTATTTGCTCTGCAACGATGCGACGACAGCATTGTATTCGCGCTGGCTCAACGCGCGTTGCCAGATGAGCAGTTCGCACAGGTCGCCGGTGAAAAAGTCAGTCAGGGCACCAGATGCATTATATGTTGCGCCAATCGTCCCAGATTTCCCACCGGGGGCTAAAACAGTTGCGGCTGGGGATTTTACACATGGGATACTGTGTGTTTTTCCGGATGCCGTGGTGACTGTATCGTTGGTATATGTTGCACCGAGCACTTGCCAATGCCCAAGAGCACCGGACACACGGCCTGCAAACTCGGTACCAGATACACTGGTGCCGACCTGATAGCCTTGCGCGCGAGAAAATCCACCGCTAACGCCCATCGGGATAAACCCACGCAATGCGTATGCCGGTGTGCCAGCAGTGGCGCTGTCGCACGCAACAATTGCAGGTTGCGCTGAGCCTGCGGTGGTTGTGTTGCGGTAAACTGCGATTACAGTGCCTGGTATAAATGGCAGCGCATGTGAGAGCGCCGATGCACCGTCAAAATGGATTGCCGGCAGATCACCGATTGCGTTTGCAATTTTGACAGGATTTCCTGCTGCAATCGTTGCATTCCACGGCGATGCCGTTTTGCTGCTCCACGACTGGACTGCGCCAGACGCTGCGCATGTTAGCCCGCTCGCTGCGTCTAGCCAGAGATCAGGGGCGGTCTCTACAATAACCGGGTCTGTGTCTGGCAGGCCGATATCGAGATATGTGCCGTCAGAGCCGACCAGCCGTAATGGCGCATCCTGATTTTCTGCGACTTGCAGAATAGAGCCATCAGGTAACGTGAGATTGAGAGCCAGCATATTGCCCGAAAAATCAATCTCAAATGCAACATTGCCGGTGTCGTCAGAGATGGAAAACCCCGTGCCGCCCGCAGATAGCCTGTGATCGCCCACCCCCAGCGCATTGATGGCCACAATTTCTTGCGCTACAGCAGCCCATCCGGCGCGGGCAAAATATACCCATTTGCCGCCCGTGAACCACGCGCCATCGCCCACTGACCACGCGGCATTGCCATCTAGGTTTGTGGTCCCGGCGACTGAAACGATATAGAGATCGCCCTCAGTCCCGGTGCTGCTGGCTAACGCGGGGGAGTTTGTCGCGGCATCCCAATAGCCGCGGTATTCCAGCGGCGCAGATCCGGACAGAGCGGCTGTCAGAAGCACTTTGGCCGCGTTAGCATCTGCCGTTACGCCTGCAACTGCGTTTTGAGCGCTGGTGGCTGTATCGTTAACACTGGATGCAATAGTTGCAACCTGCACGCCTGTTTGTGCTGCCTGTGCGGCGCTTGTCGAAGCCGCCGCTGATGCTGTCTGAGACTGATTGGCGGATGTTTCTGAGGCTGCTGCATGTGTGGCGGCCTGCGTGACATACTGGTTTAGCGCAGAGCCAGACAGCGCGTCATCCAGATCAGCCGTTTTTACAACGTCTGATGGTAGTCCGGCCTTAACAATATTGGCAGGTGTCGCAAGCTGCGCCTTGCCGCTAAATACGCCTAAAATACTGTCTTCGGCTGCGACATTTTGCGCTTCAGGCAACGCCGAAATCGGCTGGCCACTAGGCGTGGTCGCCGTTGAGTTAGTTCCTGACATGAGGATTCCGATTATTTATGCAATGAGGAGAGGCTGATCATTATCGCCAAGAAGAATTGATCCACCTGCCAACTGGATAGAATTCGGTGGTATCGGCGTTCCGTTCGACAGTGTCGGCGTTTTTTGCGGAGCGGTGGCAGAAAGCGCATTGCTAACGGGCAGCAATATACTAACCGCAGCGCGCCGCCCTTGCTGCGTTAGCAATCTAACGTTGATATTTTGTTGTGTTCCTGGCTGTCCGCTACCAATCATCAAACATGCCATGCCGTTTACTATACTAGACCACAGGCATTTTAGGTCATCAGCCTCACCAAGAGATGTGGTGATTTCAACGCTTTCGATATTTGCCAAATAATCACTTGTTCCAGACAGCCAATCACTTGGATCTAATGAATAATCTAGGTTATCTGCGCTAGTTTTTTTAGGCCAGACAAGCTGCGTAGGTGGAGAGGTAACAGCACCTCTCACCTGATCCATACTAGGTAACAGTAGTGTACGCCCAGGAGCTGGATACCAGTTTGGGGATGGAATAGGTGCGGTCATGCTGGACCAACAGCCAGAAAATTAACACTGGTTGACCCATTGGTTTGGATCTGGAACCCCGTTGCCGTCCAGCCGCTCAAAACAGAAACAGGATCATTACTCCCATTTGTGAGGCCGTGGCTGATAACAATAGTTGTTGGAGTGCCTGAAAATGCCTGCGGAAATGTTATGTCGTGCACGCCGCTGCCCTCAACTGCAACGACAAAATCCTGCATGATTTTACCTGCGGAAAGTCCGGTGACATAATTCCCTGCTGGCTGTTTTGCGCTCACCTGCGCCTGTAGATTGTTATCAGCGTTTACCCGCGCTGTAGTCTCTGCTGTTACGTCCGCATACCACGCCAATGTGCCGATTTTGGCATTGCTATTGTAGGCAAAATACGCGCGCCCATCAGACGGATTTACACATAGAGATGTACCGGAAATAGCGCCGGAGATACCAGTATTGGTGTTCGCAACATATCCCGAAAGATCAGACTGAAACGCAACAAGGCCTTTTGGCGTGGTGATGTTACCATTCCACGCAAAATACCACTGATACGTTTTGCCAGCAGAATCATAACCCGTGAGATTGAGACCGGAAGAATTACTACTACCGTCGTTAAGGACATCAGCTACAGACCATGTTCCACGGTATTTTCCGTCATCTGCGGGATTGCCAAACTCTAGGCCATTCGTCCACCCGTAATCGCCTGTATTTGCGCGCGCACCATTCCAGCCACCGTTTATACCACCGCTGAACCAACCGGAGCTATATTGCGACCCTGTAGATGTATCACCAGATTTTTTTACATAACGCCCATCAGCATCCACAGCGTTTACTAATTGGCGCTGTGACCAATCCGAAACAGCAATACCGATTACAATGCCGGTTAAAGTGCCGCCAGAAAGCGGCAAAAAAGCACTTTCTGATCCTGCCGCAATCTGACTGATGGCCTTAAATAACTGAGTATTGTCCGTTCTATCCGGCGTTAACTTTGCTCCGACGATAACATTATAAATCTCTGCCAAAATTGCGTTGTATGCATATGCAGGAAAAATCGTGCGGCCAATTAGCTGAGCTGGATTTCCATCCGTTGCCCAACCTGGCGTGCCAGTTGCGGGTGCAGTATCAGCTTTGCTGGCATCAACAGTTCCAGGAGCGATTAAAAGATCCATCGTTTACCCTGTATATTCGAAATATATGGTTGTTCCCGATTGGGATGCGCGGCGCATTTCGTATTCGAACACCGTATGATCATCAGAGGCGGGAGAATCTACAGTGATGATGTAGACAAAATTCCATCCCTCTCCCCCAAAGGAGGATCCAAATGGCATGCCAAAATAAAATGCACTGCACGGCGTAACTGTTGCGCTATATCCAAGCGTTTTTGCTAGATCCTCTAATGCAGGGATGCTTATGTTTTGGTCCCCACACAGCCGCGCCACTACCTGACCTTGCGCCTGTGCAAGCGTAGGCGTTGTAGTTTGGACAGCATCTGGCAAGCCCAGCGTTTTTTGCCATTCTGGCAGGAGTTCATCTGTTGTGGCAGGGAACGCGTCTACCAGCAGATGAGCTGACCGCTCTCCATTACGCTGGAACGTCTGCGCCCACACACCAGCCAATTTGTACAAAACGCCATCAACAGCGCGAGACCATATAGGGCCACGCGGTAGGAGAGACAGAATGGCACTGCGGAAATTCTCAACAGAGAAAATAGGAGCAGCCATGTATTAACTCTCCGTTGTCAGTGTCCCCAAAACTGGCATGGCTCCTGCTACCGTAGGAACAATGGGGCCATTGGGGCTAGTAATATCGTAAGATGCCAGGCCGATGGCTGCTATAGCCTCCTGCCAAGCGTTTTCGTGGATGGTCACACCCGGACCACTCAAACGCAAAAACATATCCTGTAGTGCAGATTTGATGAGCGCTTTATTAGCGTCGGTATTTTCATCTCCCAGATCTGAGATCACAAAATCTGTTGCCTGAGCAATGGGTGCACATACAACCACTAATGGTGTTGCAGGTTCTTTCTGCCATACAGCATTTGCTACCGTGAGCTGGTCACCTGTAGCGGTTGTGTAGCGTGTATCATTGCTGGATGCGCCGTCTGTTCCCTGCGGGAATCCACCCTCTGCGGCATTTGCATCATCCAGCATAACGTAGATAACTACAGATCCAGATCCAAACCCGTTAGGCACAACCCACGCACGAGTTACGCCAGCAACTGCTTCTGCCCATCCTTTGTAATCTGCTGCTGTGCCGTATCCACCAGGGTTCTGGTAGGCATCCAGAACGCGGGAGCGAAACTCATCCTGCGTTTCAATATCTGCCCCCCCGGTAAACGCAGTGGCTACAGTTCCTGTTGTCTGCACACCCTCAACCGGGCTGGACAGTGTTGCCAGAGATCCGGCTGCAATGTTTCCCGCAGACCCGGTGCTTGAGCACTCTGCTGGAGCAACTGTCTGCCCATTTGCGGTAACTGAGTCTGCTGTTGTTATGGCTGACAGCGCCCCGCCCAGAATAATAGTGGTTCCGGCCGGGATAATGTTGGTGCCTGTAACTGCAAATGTAACGCTGCCAGAAGCCGCTGTGGCATCTTTGAGGTAAATCCCCTTCAATGCCCCCCACGCGGCTAGATACTCATCTGTAGCTGTCCAGGGTACGGCCTGCTTGGCTATCCAATCCAGATATCCGTAATGCAGCCAGGCAAGGCCCGCCAATGCGTAGGTGATGACAGTAATAACCGAAAAACGCAGAACGGCGGAAACATTGCTGATCCCGCCGTCCAGAACATCCTGTAATGCCTGCTGGCGCAACTGCGTCAGCGTAGGCCGTGCGTATGGCATATGTTAGTTTATCCCCTCCCATGCCCACGAAAACAGAAATTCCTGCGTGGCTGTTTTTCCGGGTTCTGTAATTTTCACTGCGAACAGAAGTGCTGGAGAGTTTCCGCTGGCCCATTCTGCTGTCACGCTAATTGATTGAGCCACGCTATCTATTACAAGCCATTCAAGCGCCTCGTAACAAATAGCCTCAACCTCACGTAGCGCAGATGTTTGCCCCGCTTTAATGGTACGTGCCATTTGCCATAATCGAGATCCAATAGGCATTTCTGCATATGCATCCGCCCACCACCCACGCCGATCATCCTGATTAGATCCGGCAGCATCAGGGGCACCACGAATACCAACTGCCGCGGCATCTGTTGTAACTGTTTCCGGTGCCACGCGATCAGTAAATAAACTGACCATAACCGCAGATTTTAATGGGCTATCTAGGGCAATGTCTCCGCCCTCAATAACAAAATCACCACGGCATTGGCTTGGTATCCACCGGATTGCAATATCCATATTATCCCTCTGGTGCGCCGGTTTCCCCTGGGGCAGCCGTAACTGGGTGTTTGTGATCCGTTAGGCTGATACTGCCAGCAACAACGTCTTTTTGGCCGGTAATTGTTCCCGTGCTGGTGATATCTCCAGAAACATTCAGGCTCTCACAGGTTACGTTGATTTTATTCTGGCCTGCATCAATAGAAATACTTCCATCAGCCTTCATAATAACAGAACTGCCCATTGTAGGGCTGAAAATGCAGACCTCTCCTGATTGCAGGTTAGGAGGCGGATGCCGTTGGTCTCCTGTGGCAATCACAATGCCACGCGTTCTGTCTCCACCCTGAAACAGCACAACAGCATCACAACCTGCATTTGGCCTGCTGCGGAATCCATATTCCTGCATAAGAGGAACATCAGAGCGCATTTCACCAGCAGCTAATGCCAACTGCATGGTAGGGGTGGATTTGCTTTCATCCGTATCCGATGTCTGGCGCGCCAGCCCCAACGCCATCATCACCCGGCGACCAAGGCGTTGCAAAGGTGATGCCATCAATCCCTGCTTACAGCAGCGGTGGCTTCATTTTGCTCAGCAGGCAGAACTAGCGGCTCTGGAACAAATGCACTGGATGGCATCAGAACCATGTTGGCATGCGTGCCATCCTCCCCCTGCACCAGCTCTATTTCTCCTAGCAGCAGATCTGTACGAGTGCTGGATGCACGTGTGAGAGGTATGAGTGCATTCGGCCTCCACAGCGCCCCAGATGTATCGCGCCAACTGCTAACTGTAACCTCGGTTGCCTGAGAGCGCCCATAACGCCGCGCCACCTCCCACTGCACCCGTTTGCGGGCAATACTATAATCAGCATCTCCGAGTTCAACTGGGATGAGGAGCGGCCTATGCCGTGTTACACCCGGATCCGAAGCGCTTGCCTCAGCAGGTGCAGTTTGCGCGTGCATCTGCTGGCTCAATTTGTCTCCATCAGCGGGCGGTGTAAACAAAATGGCAGGATTCTGAATAATAGCCTGCACATCGGAAAACCGGCCTTCGAGAGATGAAAGCGAAACCATTCGTTCCATATTGACACCCTGCCGCACGCCACCGCTCACAACTGTTGTTCCCACAGGGCTAAGAACAATGGAACCATCCGGCTGATCGTAGAAAATGCAGCCAGCTAACCGGCATACACGTTCAATAACCTCGTAGGCTGTTTCCGTCAGAATAACGGAAAACTGCTGTATTTGTATGTCTCCTGCGCCGCCAACGGCGCTTACAGCCACACCAAATGGTTTGCAAACCTGCTGGGCAATGCCCAATGCTGTTGTGTTGTTCATTTGGTAAGTTGAAAACTCAGCCGAGCATTCCACCAGATCAACAGATTTGGATGCAATTGCTACACGATAAACATGCTCCTGTGGCGTTAGCTCCTCTGATACGCTCTGCACGTATCCAGTTAAAACTGTATCTCCACCAATAGACAGGACACAGGCTGCACCGGCAGGAATATCTACAGAAACCTGTTGATCTGGCTGATAGAGTGTTGTTTCCAGCATGGCTGTCCAGGGCATGATATCTACCCCCATGCGGATAGAAACTCTGTTCCAACCAGAAATCTGATACCCATTCACCGTTATGGACACAGCATTGGAGGGTGTCTGATCATACCCAACAAATTCAGATACCGTTGATAATGCAGACATCATGCAGAAAGCGCCTCAAACTGTGTGGGCATAAATGCCGGATGTATCGGATCTGCCCGCCGGATCAGATCTGACGCCCTACTGGCATCTGCATATAGCTGCTGCCCCAGAACCAATGCTGGAATTGGCGCATTACGCGTGACAGTAATCTGATCAGGCAGTTGGCTGGCACGCTGTGACAGATCTGTGGTGACCTGCACACGCAGGGAGCGAAGGGCTTGCCACATATTATCAAACCCGGCATCTGCTGCAGATGTTGCGGCATCATCCAGCAAAGTTGCTACACGCAACCGGAGATTTTCGGCTTCCTCAGCAGATGTAGGCTGCCAGTTTGCACACGCCAGCGCGATAGAGGTAAACGCCATCCAACTGCATATCTGCGCAGTAGATGTGGATGCAGTGGCAATAGCTGAACCAATGGGTGCGGATGATGGCATAACATCAATTTGATAAGTGGCCATTGGCAGCAATACGCTAATTTGCGTGCCTGGATCATTGATAGATTGACGCAACTGCTCGGCAACATCCAGCACAGCAGTAGCGAGAGAGTCTGCTGTAGTTTGCCCTTGAGCAGTTGTAATCAGGCTATCAATTTTTGTGCGGGATGCCGTTAGGTTTTGCAGGACAGAATCAACAGTTGCAGTGCTATCTATCGTTCCGGCATTACCCGCAGCATAACGCCCATTATTGCCCGGCAGCGTAGCAATAGCTGCACTATTTACGCGGGGCGAGCATATAGCTGCACTTGCTAAACTTCCCCATCTACCAACAACCCCTTGTGCCGCAGAAATAACTGGGCTGCCTACAGATAGAGATGATGACGCTGCACTGGAATATGTGCTTCCGCCAACCTGCTGCGCAACCAACGCCGCAGCGCCAATGGCTGCATCTAACGATGTTTGAATGATTGTGTTGAGATAGTTTTTCTGCTCAAGAAAATCGAAATCAACATCAATCCGGCCCATAATGCCGTCTGGTTCTATCCATGAAAAATTGCTTAATGTTACACGCAAAATTCCTAGAGTTGGATGAACCAACAAACCGGCATCAGCAGCCTCTGCAGCGTTAATCAGCACATCTCTCTGCGCTATATATTCAGACCCACATAAAAACCCACGGACATGATATATTCGGGCGCGACGGCCCAGATCTTCTGCCCACACACCATCACGGTATGGATAATCATGCACAGCCTGTTTGCGTCCGGCCTGCCCACTGCTGCCTACAACAACAAACGGTACACCCCGAAATGAGCATTGCAAATACTCCTCTGCTAAAGTGATCAGGGTGCCTGACATAGCGTTAATTCCCTATAGAGCTGTTTTCAGGATCCATGGCCCGCTGCTGTTTAACACTGGCAACATGCAGATTATCGCTGCGACTTGTTGCTTTTACCGTGGTGCCTGCTGGTGTTTTTGCAGAAATATGCAAATCAAGAAGCATTTTATCGTAGGGTGATTGCCCCTGGGGAGATGCTGATTTGGGAGCAATATCCGCCTGGAACCCAGAAATGAACCCGCGACCACGTTGGATATCACCTAGCGTTCCGTCTCCTGGTCGCAGAAAATCCGTTGTGAAGCGGCTCATTGCCTCTTCAGGACTACGAGAGGTAGCAAACCGTGCAAACTGCGATGGATAATGCTTTTTGTAATAAGCAAGGGCAGCCTGTGTTTGGGTAGGCACATCGGCACCCCACACATCTACCCCTTGCTCATTAAGAATTTCATCACGTGTGCCTTGCAGAAACTGATAAGCGCCTCGCGCAGATGAATCTGGATTAGCTGCATTTGGATCAAGATGTGATTCCGCAACACCTGCTGCGGCTGTCCCTATGATGGCATTATCATTGATCCCCATAGGATTATTCTGCCGCAAATATCCTACAAGGTTTCCACCGCGAAGCTGATCTTGTGCTGACGATCCATAACCAGGGGGATCATATCCGTACACCTTCCTGAACATCCATGCGTAACCGCTCTCAATTTGAGAGACGCCAGGAAGATTTTCTATCCAATCTCTATTTGCTGCTTGTTGATCTGGCGTTGTGCCTTGTTGAAGAGTTTTCCATGCCTGGAACGCTGTAATCAACGTCAAAACGCGGCTTAAACCGCCACGCTTGGCAATAATGCCTCCAACCGCTTTGCTAACGCCAAGAAGCCCCAATGTTAATGAGGCAATTCCAGAAATAACTGGAGCAGCCCACAAAACTGCTATGCCAATAAACGCATCTTTTGCGGCAGCTTTCCATCCTCCAAGATAGTCCACCACATCTTTGATGCGATGCATTACGCCAGAAATCTGGGATTTTATTTTATCCCAACCACCCACTTGCAGCCATTGCACCACACGCTTGACATAACCCGCAAGATCTTGCGCTATCCATTCCCGATTGGCAGCAATCCATTCTGCCATCTGATGCAGAACTGGTGTGATAACTGGCGCCAAGGTTTGGGCTATGGAATAGCCAAAACCCTCCACTGACATGGAAAGTTCTTGCTGGGACTTTTGAAGCTTAGCGGCGGCATCAGCGCCTTCCTCGTTCATCACGCCGTAGCGTTTAGCCAAGCGGATGTTGTCTTGGAATGCACGCCCTGTTTGCTGGAAGATAGGAAGCAGGCTGGCCCCTGCTTCTCCAAACAGTTTGGTGGCCGCTATTGTTTGGGCCGCTGGTGTTTTGAGAGAGCGGATGCGGGCAGCAATACGGGCAAAAATCTGATCTGGGGAAAGCTGCTTCAGCTCTTTCATGCTGATGCCCAGCGCCTGAAATTGTGCAGCAGCTTCAGGAGCAAACCCGTTTACGGCTTCCCACTTCTGGGTGGAAATTTGTCCCAGGGCACTGCTCATGGCATCGGCAGATCCACCAGAAAGCCGAGCTGCATTGCGCAGCGCCATCAGTCGGCTTGGGTTCATACCGATACTACGCGCAGTTGTGCGCAGATTAGTGCCAAAAGTAGCCCAGGCAGAAGACAGCTTGTACACACCAGCGATAGAGGATGCACTGGTTAGGATACCCATTTCAGGCACCAGACGCCCAACAGATCTAAATGCGCCCAGTGTAGAGCGCGATAGATCCGCCATGCCCTTACGCATACGCGTAACGCCGGTAATATCAAAAAACCGCTTGAGGCTACGCTGCGCATGACGCACAGGAGCCTGCAGAGAGGCTATTTTGTTATTTATCCAATCTAGTTTGCGACTTAACTTATCATTGGCGCTGAGAGTGAGACTAACGGCTGCGCCCACGGGCCATGCTCTCCTTACGCTGTTTTTCTGCTATACGATTGGCCTGCTTAACCCAGAACAGCATCTGGCTACCGCTCAGCCCCTCAACGTCAGATAGAGACCAGCCAGAGAACACGGTGCAGAGATCTGCTGTCAGTTGTTCCCAATTATCCGGCCATGCATAAAAAAACCTGTCAGATAATCCGCTGCACAAGCAAATTTACTGATCGGCATTTTAAGGACTGCGGCCTTTGGCCAGCCACTAATCCGTTCTACCAGGTCAATTTCGCCGGATATGATGCCCTCAAACGTCTGGCGTGATTCAAACGACTTGAATGCCCGGCGCTCTGCCACAACGGGTTCGCGCAGTTCCATCATGTTAAAGGATTTACCCACCGCCTCAATTCCAGGCTTAAACGTGAGCATCAGCTCTGGCGTAAAATCTGGTGTTTCATCTGGGTTACGCCGCGCATCTTCCTCAAAATGGTTAAGGAAATCTATCGCCTCGTCCAGAATATGAGACGGTAGCTGATCTACAGCCAATTTTGGCCATTTGCTGATCTGGCAAACCATATTGATTTGCGAATCATAAATACTTTCTAGCGAGGGTTTGCGACCAATAATTTTGGTAGCCGTGAGCGCATGGAATACAACGGGCTCATGCAATTCCAGGGTTTCGAATGTTTCTCCACCCTTGAGTGTAATGGGCTTTTCCAGATGAAACACACCAGGGCGTGTCTCAACGGAATCCGTATCTTCCTGAACATCGCTCACAGCGAGAAGAACATCATCATCGCTCAATGTCATCACGATACGGTATCCTCGGTTACGGTGTCACTTTCCACCCGGAATTCAAACGTGCCTTCCTGGGTGTTGACGTTGATGGCTTCAACTTGCCAGCCATTAACGCATGTAATGACTTTTCCATTCGCCTGCACTGCCACGACATTGAAACCACTTCCGCCCTGTAGGTCAGAAATGCTCACGTCACGCCGGTCTCGCAGGGTTGCCTGGATAAAACCTTGATTGGGCATGGCCGAAAAACCCTCAACGGCTGACTGCCCCTTGAGGGTTTCATTCTGGTTTCCAGAGGGCTGCCATTGCAGCTCTCCGACCACATTGAACGAAACGCCATTGATAGTAAGTGTCGCAAGACCCGCGAGGGGGCCACGATAAAGAGAACCGGACATTTTTCCCCCGCTTAGGACGTTACAAACTGGGCATCACCTGCGATAACCCAGAGCTGATCTGCAAATTTGAATGGCAGCAGCATTTTGACCACACCATTCCCGGCATTTTCAGAAACCAGATTAGCGGCGAATGTGCTGGGGTCTTGCGCCCAGAGCTGCTGACACTGCCAGTTGTAGCGGGCAGAAGCAGCTTTACCGATCAACTGCGCTGTGGTGGCTTTGGCACCAGCCGGAATTTTGCTGCCATCTGCAACCAAAATGAACCGGCTGTACAGTGATGCCAGATACGAGCGCATATCCTGCAGGCAAACTTCTGCGGTCAACAGGCGTTCAATATCCAGATAGCTATTGTCAGACACACCCGCGCTGTTTGTCTGATAGGTGGTAATCAGACGATCTGTCAGCACTGTGTTATCGTCTGCCACGGTGAAAGTGGACAGGCCATCATACAGCAGGCTGGCACGTTCATCGAACATGAAGCGCCCTGCATCCGTTGGCGGCAAAACAGAAAGAGAGAGGCCACGAACAGGCAGAGCTGGATTTTCTCGCATGGAAACTGCCGTAACGGCCATGATCTGGGCTGCCCAGATCATGGGATCAGACGGGCTATCTGAAATAGGCATAATGGTGGCATGCGAATCATTCTGCGTTATGCCGAATGCCGTTGCCTGCCCATACGTGCCACGATACGCCGTGATGTGGTGCCCGTAGAGCTGGCGCATAGGGGACCAGTTGCCACTTGTATTATCAAACAACTGCTTAAAAGTGGTCAGGCTCGCGGTATCAACATACGGATGGGCGTATAGGTCATAAACACGCTCACCCAGATTAGCCAACGCCGTAGCCAGCGTGGTGGGGTTTTGTGTGCCACCAGACATTTGAGTGATAACAACTGTCAGGCCCGCAGGAACAGACTGCCCCCCAGCGGTGCCCAACAGGCACGAACCCAACAGGATATCATTCCCCGCCAAACCCTTGTTCAGAGCTGTTGCCGTAACTATTCCATCTGCCGCGGTAACGGAAACTGGCAGCGTGGTAACAGATTTTGCCGCCGTGACGACATTAGCTGCAACAGTTGCTGCTGTATCTCCAGACGCAACGCCAACTGGGATCAGCACATCCCCAACATATAGGGGTAATGTGCCATCTGCCGTGGCTGTGCCGGTAATGGCCCATGTGCCGCTGGCAGGTTTTGCAGCAGCATCATCTGCCAGCGGCAGAACCCATAGCTCGCCCGAGCTATCCAGGGCACGGTAGGCCTTGACCATCAATGCGCACTGGGAGCCCACGCCATATTTGGCTACGGCATCTGCATATCCACCAGAAATTTCAGCCACATTTGGTGTGGCGCTGCCGGTGATGAGCATCTGAGCCACAATAATAGCGCGCCGTGCAGCGCTTGCTGTGTTGGCTGCGGAATTGTCCAGGGCAAAATAAAAACCCGGAACACGGTTATTATCTGAATAACCTGGGATTGTAATAGTCAATCACGCCCCCTTTTCTGCTGGTGCTGCAGCTAGGGTTGCCGCCGGCACATTCTGGCTGGTTTGTGGAGTAGCTTTCTGCACATCGCCACGCGCCAGCGCACGCAGCCAGAAGCTTGTGTCGGGCACGTTTTCACCTGCTGCATTCAGCAGGCGCATTGTGCCAGGACACCGGACCGATCGGCCCTGTGCCGGTTTTACAAACATAGAATATTCCTATTGAGGAAAATCAACGCGTAGGCCGGGAGCGGTGATGCCTTCTTCCGTTCCTACGAGACCAGTAATTTCTTGGAGCGCCACACCTGAAACAGGATAATCCTGCTGGTATTCCAGACCGAATGTGATTTTAACACCACCTAGATGATCCTCTGCATCATCCAGCAATCCTTGCTCCAGATTAAAATCTGTTACCTGCGATATGGATCTTTGTAGATCCTGATCGCACATCACAGACATTTCTATCTGTTCGGCAATTCGGTCCATATTCTGCTGCACCGCCTGGGGCGTGCCGCCAGAAACTTTTGCCACCACTTCAACTTTTACAATTTTATTGAAGCCTGGCTGACATCGCCCAAATGACGATCCTGCTTCGGACGGGATGGCAACAAAAATAACAGGCAGCAGTTCAGGTTTTACAGGTGCGGTGCGATGCGTAAAAACATTCTGCCCGGCATCAGTAGTCGTCCGGAGTAATTCCGCTATTTTTTCGCGGAACATGACCCGATAGAGCATTTTCACCATCCGCTTTGTTCAGCAGAATATCTGCTGCGCCATGGCTATCTGGCTGCACCTCGCGCACGCGGTATTGCTTCCCGCGTATGAGGAAAATATCGCCTTGCTGTGGCTCAGAAACAAACTGCGAGATCTGCACACCTAACCGTGCATCTGCCGTAGTGACATGCGTTGGGGAAAGTCCATCCACAATTTCAAGGGGCATGGCTTTGTAGCCGTTATCGAAAATACCGGTAACGGAAATAGGATCTGGATACAGGGAGGAAATCCACTGAACTTCCTCCCCGAACGCATTCTGGCACGGATCCAGCACCAGATTATCCCAATCTACTGGACCAACCATATCAGCCCTGTGTGGCCGGTGCTGCTTTCATGTCCGGCGCAGGGGGCATGGAAGCAGCCTGTAATGTATTGGGAGCAGGCTGCTCACCATCACGGGCAACACGGGCAATCTTGCGCGCTACCCACAGATCTGCCCGATATTTGGGGATGCTCATTTTGGTGCCCACTGGCCATGGGCGGCGACCCGTTTGCGGGTAAACAGGAATGAGCGTGACAACATCAACCATGTCACCCTTTTGCGCCGTTTTTTTGGGCTGATCAGGCGTTGTGTTCTGTTCTGTCATTTATCAGGTTCCTGTCGGTCCAGACACTGCCGCACCTGCTTCCATAACCGTTGCAGACAGGGAGCAGTTAACACGAGACGGAATGACGATTGGTGCAGACTGCATCAACAGATTGATGGTTGCAGGGTTTTCTTTGTACCAGACCTTTGGCGCGTAAGCGAGCGGGCCATACGCAAAAGCTGGATCCAGAATAAGACCAAAACCACGAGTACCTTCCAGACCAGGGCCTGTCAGAATAACCGTCCCATCCGGGATCATGGGTTCTTCTTCATCCGTATCTGGATCAACATACCAATCATTATACAGCCAAAGATTAAACTGGCCCCATTTCCCCATGTAAATGGCGCCTTTATCAACGCGGCCACCGAGATCAACATCGGAGCCACCGACCTTACCAGGCCAGATAATGGCATTCAGAACCTTGATATCGCTCTTAAACGCATTCCATGTGGAATTTGTAAACACGATATCCCGTGGTGCAAGACCACATTTCTGCAAGACCAAGGCTGCCCAGGCCGTGATGTAATCTGAAGGATAAACACCACTTTGCCCCCACTGAGCTGCACCTGTAAGCGCAATGGTAAGGGCTGGATCACGTTGGAAATCAACGACTGTGGTCGGGTAACCTTCGCCTTTAATGGTGACTGTCCCATAAACCAAGGCAGACGCGGCCATCCATTCGAGACGACGATTGATCATATCCATCTGGTCTGTCATCTCATACGCGAGATTGGCTTCCAGACGTTGTGCCGGGGTCATGGCACCCATCAACCGTTCGCCAATGTTCCGGCGCACGGGTTTCAACAGATCTGGATTACGCCAGTCTTTAACGTAAGCGGGCTTGAAGAGGTTAGTCTGCCACCGGCGACTTTCCACCATTTTCCCCTCAACCAAGGGGGAGCAGAAAGGCGACATACGCCGCTTACCAACATCGACATCAATCGCCACTTCTGGCGCATCAGATTCCACGATATTAGGGAAGAAATTGTCCAGCAAAAAGGTCTGTGCCGTTTTGGCATTTTGGACATAATAAACAAGCTCAGCTAAGCTATATGCACTGAGCAGCGGCAGAAGCGCCTGCTGCACTCCTGCTGCACCGGTTGTTCCGGACATTCAGTTTTTTCCTGAAACTATTTGGAAAACGCTATCACACGATAGCGTTGGACTCTCCGGTCTTCACAAAGATGGAGAACTGACGCAGAGCTGATTTCAGGGTATCCACCGTCCAGCTTGCATCAAAGATCATGTAATTAGAATTGAACTCGCCCATCTCATAGATGGCACCAGTTGCATCAGCAGCAGAGGCATCCACTGTATCAACTACAATGCCGCAGGGGGTCTGGGATCCATCTGTGGCTGTTTTGACGCATGGGATGTATTTGCCTGTAGCAGTTACCTGCCCAACAACTTGCCCACGCTGGAGCGTGTTGCCTGCGGCAAACGTGACTGTTTCTGTGACGAGCTTGAGGTTACCGGCAATAAGCTGATCCGGAACGAACGTAACCTGCTGTGCGCTGGGGTAAAAACCATAGCTCATCGGCTATCTCCCATACGGGCATGATTCAGGCGCACCATGCGGGCACCCGGACGTTCATCTGACTGTCCACCGCCCTGCGGATTTACGGGCGGCTGCCCTTCTGCCTGCATGCGGGTGCGCAATGCAGCATAACCTGCCTGATCTGCGGCGGGCGCAGGTTCCTGCTGTGCAGATGCTGCGGGAGCAACAGTGCGTAACAGGTTGACTGCCGCCGTACGGGTCATGCTGGTGCCAAACGCAATTTCAGCGGCAGCCGCAGGGTTGCGACCGGCAGCGGCAGAACGGAAAATGGCGGCGCACCGGCCACGTTCACGCATACGGATGGCGCGGGCCTTTGGATCTTTTTCGTCATCCTCATCATCATCGTCGGTGCCGTCAGGATCCTCACCATCCGTCTCTTCGGCACGCTTGGATTTTTTGCCCTTTTTGCCGCCCTCGCCTTCCTGATCACCCTCGCTATCAGGATCCTTGTTTTCTGGATCAGCATCAGCGGAAGGGGTGGTGCTTGCCCCCGCAACATTTGCACCCGCTCCGTGGGATGCAAGATGTGCAAATGGACTGATTGCAGAGCTGTTCATCAGCGCTGATTTTGCCATGCTCTATTTTCTCCGGTATGGAAAATTTTACTTTAGGTGCGCCAAAAAATCTAAAAAGGCGCTATCGCGTGACATGACAGCATCTGCCAAACCTGCAGATACGGCAGCCTGCCCATAAAAAAGTCCGGCTTCCATGTCCTGCACATCTTGCGCAGACAACCCACGGTTTCGTGCCACTGTTTCAAAAAACAGCTTGCCCATGCTCTCAATGTCGTTCTGGATGATTTTTCGGGCATCTTCGGACATGGGCGTGGTTGGATATGTATCCGTTTTACGCGCCCCTGTCTGAAATGTTGTGACTTTGATGCCTGTTTCGTCCAGAAATTTCGTAATATCGGCGTGGAGATAAACCACGCCAATTGATCCCACCTCACCCGTGCGCGGCAGGACAATTTTTTCGGCAGAGCAGGCCAGAGCATATGCGGCAGAGCACGCTTGCTCATCCACAATTGCGATAACTGGTTTGCTTTCACGCGCTGCGTAAATGCGGTCCCCGGTATCAAAACATCCGGCAACTGCACCGCCTGGACTGTTCACATGCAGGACAATACCGCGAACGGTTTCATCCTGCGTAGCCAAATTGATGGCGTTGCTGATATCATCGTAAAATGTTGCATTCAGCCACCAGCAGCCATTGCTGCTCCCCGGCAGCAAAATGCCGTTGATAGCAATAACGGCTATGCCAGAAACATTCTCTGTGATGCTCTGGGCTGCATAGCGGGCATTATCATCAACAGGGCCGAACAGCATTTTATCATCAGCACCGCTGGCGAGAAGGCCGCGGACTATATCCAACTTGCGGCTGGAAAGTGCGATTGGTGCCCCGATAAGCGCCTGTGTATGCGCGTATTGTTTCATTCTGCGTCTGGCTTCTTATCTGTTTTGTCTGCTGGATCTCCGCCGCTCCATTCAGGCAATGGCAAGCCACGGTCTTTGAATGCCTGCATTTCAATGGCACGCTGCGCGATATTTTCTTCCCAATCGCGCCCCTCATTTTCAGCGCATTCGTCTTCCAATGTGGACAACGCACCATCCATGCCAAGAATGGCCCCCTGACGTTCGGCAACCGGATCAATCCAGCCGCGACCAGGACCAAGCCACCGGCACCGTGCATACGCATGCCGTGCCTCTAGGAATTTGGGGGCACCTGACGGCAACGGCAGGTTGTCTGCCTCCATAGATTCTTCCAGCCATGCCAAACGCACAGGAGAGGCAAACCCAATGGAGAATTCTTCACGCCTCCGCTTCATGGTTTTCCATGCCTCAAGCAGCGCACCACGGGCCGATGAGTAATTGACATCGGACCAATCATTACTGAGCTGCATCGGGGCAAGGCCTGCGCCACTGGCGATATTGTTCAGGGTGGCTCTCTCAAACTCCCTGAAGTTGCTGGCTGGACGCGCCGCAGTGACTGTGTTGATTTTTTCTCCAGGGAACAGGATAGGCAAGCGCGAGCCCTGCATGGAGATATTATGCTGTTTGTGAAACACTCCACGCATTTCCTGGTATGCGCCTAGCGTTTCATCTCCACCCTCTAGGGCCTCCGCTGTCATGCCCTGGTCATATGGGCTTTCAATATATGCGGCGAAAATAGCGTTCAGAATGGCTGAGTCCATTTCAGCGCCATCATATTTGATCAGCATTTTCAGGCGTTGCAGGACAGGCGTGAGCATACCCGTTCCGCCTGTATGCTGGCCACCACGATGATGTTCGAAAAAATGCACAATCTGTGGACGCCCCCATGAGGTTTCACGCGGGATACGAGACCATGTTACGGCCTCGGAGGCACTATACCAGTCGCACTCATGGGCATTCCGAATGTGGTAGGCGATGGGAACGCCTGCATCATTGATCTCAACCCCATTGCGCATGTTTTTTAGATCAAACTGATTCTGTGGGTTGCTGAGCCTATCTGGGTCAATGATCTGCACCGCCGTACCATATCTGGCCCGACCTAGGCCAATATTCCCCTCTAACCACGGGATATGGGCAAGCGCATCTCCATCTACGATGAGGTGGCGAAATGCCAGATGCATTTGCTGGGAGAACGTGAGCATCCGTTCAGCATCGTTGAACCGTAACGGATCATTCGCCCATGAACGCCAGTTACTATCTACGGCACGTGCAAACTCATGCGCCCAGGTGGCATCAAACGCTGTGTTGCCGGTAATATGAGCAAGAAATCGGTAATCTGGTTTGCTGATCGGGCGTAATGTAACGCCAACAGCATTATCCAGAACACGCGTGACAGCCCCAGAGGCCCAGCCATCATTGCGCACCAGATCGCGCACACGGCTGACAATCCGGTTACGCCACGGGCTACGTTCAGTATCGGCAGAAAACAGGGGTGGGTTCCACCCCTGCATACGTTGCCCATAAATGTCCGCCGCATCATACGGGAGACCTGGCCAACCTGTGAGAGCACTAAACCCCCTGCGAGAGGGCGGGCTCTTTTTACCTGCATCGTTGCCGAACAAGCGCGCGACTGTATCGCGCAAACCCATCAGAACACGGGCCTAAGTGCGCGCCTACGTGTGCCTGGCATGCCAAGCTGGCGCTGCAACGTTTTAATCATTGCAGACAGATCACCAACATCTGCCTGACTATACGTAACAGCTCGGCTGCCATCACCCTGAGAGTAACTGACAGAGGCCACACGCTGACCACCCTGTAGAGCAATGAGAGCCATTTGACAGTTGGTAAGCGCCTGCTGCAACTGGGCCTTGCTCAGGCCCGCTAATAGGCTACTGGATGGCTCAAAATGAGCCTGCGGCAAACTATACCCAAACGGGCCATAACCACACATGCTGTTACTCCTACCCTGCAAGTTTGGCCGCGAGCCGTTCCATGCGGGTCATATTTTTCTTTGGTTCTGCGGTTTTGCTCTGTGCTGGCGTATCCGTTATCGCCATTTTCACGGGCTCTTCCGCAAAAGGATCCACCTCTTCCTGCACTGGCTCTGGTGCGGGTGGATGTTCTGTTGTTTCGGCATCCAGGGCATCGGCCCGTTTATTGAGTCTCAAGCCCATGTAGATCAGGCCACATAGGGCAGCGTAGCTATAAACCGCTATATCCAGCGCCTCATTCCGTCGCCCTGGCAGAAGCTCCCAAACACGCACGATTGTGCCATTTATGCTTTTACGCACAGACCTCTCGGAAACCAGTTGTGCGAAATAGTTTACATCCCGGTCTGCCGGGAAATGCATATAGCCAGGCGCTGGTTGGCCCGGCTCTGGTTGGGGTAGATGCAGGCGTGCCCGGATAACGTCTTTGGCAGCATTCACCCCAATAATGACCGGGCGAAAACTTGACTTGTTACGAGCGCTTGGCCGTTTGGTTGGCCATACCGGAGATCTGGCACCCCCGCGCGCAGACTCGCCCTTGATCGCCCAAATGCGACGGCCTAGCCGAGCCCGGCAGAATTCATACACCCGCTGGGTGTGGTGGCCGCCTGAATCGATACATGCCGCCATAATGGTAAACGGCCTGCCATCTGCACGGTACCATGTGCGTTTCAGCACATCGTCCACCCGCGCCCATGTTTCGGGCATTTCGGGGTCTCCATCCACCACAATAACAGCGATAGACCAGCGTTCCTCGTTACGGCCCCAGCCGACAACCTCTATTTCGATACGATCGTCCTGCGTATCTGCACCGGCTGTCAGCACCACAACACCCGAAGGGATTTCGCCTGCCCATACCTCTACACGGGCTGCCAGTGACAGCTCATTCAGAGCGCCGTCCCCCTTGTCTTCGTAAGGCAAGCCAAGGGTTGTGTTGATGAATGTCTGGCGCCGAATTGGATCCCGATAAACATCCAGCCATTCTTCCACTAGCTTCGCCCATGTGGCATTTGGAGAAAGGGAATATCCTGTCCAAATGTGGAAAGAGGCATGCCCTTTGAACGGCTTGGAAGCTATCCATTCCCCTTTCGCCACCATGTCGGCCTTTTCGGCCTCTGTGATGATGCAGCCGTTATGCCGGCACACGTAATAAGCTGTTTCCGGTAACGGCTTTCCGTTCTCGTCACAGTCCCATTTTATGCCATATGGGGTTTCCTTTTCGCCCCATTCCAGAACCTGCATATCTCCACAATGCGGACATGGAACATGAAACTGGCGGCAGTCGCCTTCCTCATAGAGTTTTTCTATTCGGCTCAGGCCGGCAACCGTAGGTGTGGATCCTGCGATGATTTTGCGGTTCCAAAATGTCTCCGAGCGTTTTGAGCCAAGAGAAATTTGATCACCCTCAGATCCAGCGCCGCCAACCGGATAACCGTCTACCTCATCAAAAATAACGATACGCACGGTAATACGGCGGAAACCACCCGGAGAGTTTGCCCCCACCAGTTTGAGAGATGAGCCATTCCGCATTGTCTTGGACAGCAGAGTGTTCTCGCCACTTTTGGCTTTGGTATCCGGAGCAATGGCCGCCAGCACAGGAGTATCCCTGAGCATGGGAGCTATTTCCGTTTTACTGTAATCCTCGGCATCAGTTTCGCGAGGCTGCACAACCAGAATGGGGCATGGATCCTGCTGCAGAAAATATCCTACCGCGTTATCTACAATCTTTGTGTAGCCAACACGTGCGGACTTCATCACGGACACTTTTTCTACGGTATCATCCGTAATCGCATCCATGATTCCGATCTGATAGACGTAGGCTTCAAATCGCCCAGTCTGCGCACTGGTCTCCCGAGAGAGCACTGCATATTCGGCTGACCATTGGCTCAACGTCAGCCGTGGTGGGGGTTTTAGGTTCTCAAGCTGCGCTCGGTCTAGGAGCTTGAGGAAAAAATTATACCCCTCTGGATAATCCGTCTGTGGGATCTGCATCCAGCGTCAGTTCCTCTAAGGCACGAAATATCAGTTTCTCCAGACGGTCCCGCAGTTCCCGCGGCGTTTTGCACCGCGCCAATGTAGGGGCTTGCTCAGCAGGGATGGCCAGGAGTTTAGTTCTAACTGTGGCAAACTTTACCCCCACAGCTTTGGCAATCAAGTCGGCATCTACAACACGCCCAGATTTTTGATCATATTCCAACTTGCGTTGCAGAGCTTTGTAATTCTGCTCAACCCGAAACGCTGTTGCCGTGGGCATGAGCCCTTTTGCCAACAGATCAGCAGCTTCTCCTTCTGCAACCCCGGTTGCATCCGGTTGCAGGTTTGGTTGCACCCCTGAACGGGTTGTCATCCATTCTTCAAAAGAAGCCAGGATTACGCGACCGCCGTCTGATTTAATCTTGCCGGCATCAATATTTTTTTTGATAGCGGGACGGCTAATGCCAGCGCGGCGCGCTGCCTCGCTCTGGCTGATCGTCGTCACTATCTCACCTGCAACTGCAACCTAAAAAAATTACCATATCTAGGGAACAAACGGGCTGGCGCAATCCCCGCGTTTCAAGGGGGCCAGGAAGGACCCAAGCCCCTAGGGGAGGGGGCACCATCCAAACGCATAGCAGCCATGCGCTTCATCGCGCCGTCCTCACGGCCCTCTGGATGGCGTCTGCCAATGCCTGACCCCCTCGGGTAGCGACGATCTCCATGCCCCTCTCCGCAAAGCCTAGGCGTTTATTGACTGGCCTGTTGGGAGCAAAGCGAAGAAGCAGCCGCCGCCTATGTTTTTCAGCCCCCTGCCCAGATCCTGCTTTACCCCGACGTTTGCGTTTCGGCTCCGGCAACCGTTGCCAGACCAGACCACGTGCCTTGTCAATATATACGTCAGTGCGAGCACTCAGGAGCGCCATAACGCGCTTGAGTGTAGCTCGTGGTATCTGCCCATATGGATCGCGCTTGATATCAACCGGCACAAACAGGTTACCCTGGTTGCCGTTGGTTGCATGCTCTCCGCCTGTCTCATACGGTTGCAGGTATCGTTCCTGAGCAGGTCGCAATGAGACAACTGCTGTCAGATCGCTTTTGGTCGCCTTCTTTTCAACCTGCGTTGCACGCAACGTAAACGGGCGCGGATGTTCGAAAATCTTGCTGAATGCATCGTTCTCACCGCGCATGATCTGAAATGCCAGATCATTCAATGCAGAGGCCTGCGCGAATGGGATTTGCTTTTGCATGTCTGATAATGCGCGCTGGGCTTCTGATGTATCCAGCTTGATATCAATATCAGCCAATTGGCAGCTTATCCATTACGCACAGCAAAGGCATGCGCAGAGCATTCCTGAGCACGCTGTTTAGCCCACACCCGAATACCAGGAAAACGTGCACGAGATGCCAGGCGCTCATAATGATCTGCTGCCCGTGCCCACACACTGTAATCAGATGTCATTTTGGTGCCGCGCGCAGGGCCATGCTTTTGTGGTCGCCGTGCGCCAACAGCCCCAGAATGGTTCATTTTTTTACGTCGCATGACATCCCCGATTTTATGATGATGGATTGCAGCCGCCGTATTTCACGGTGCTGCTCTTCTAACTGGCGAGATTTACGGCCCATTTCCCGGCGAAGTTTGAAATTCTCACGCCGCGCAGAAAGCACATCTGTCAGCCAGCGCTTCACGCCTTTGCCAGATCCAGCGATAACATTTGCCAAGACTGCTCCGGCGTTTCCCGAACATGAAGCCGCAGATACGCTTTGGTGCTGTCGATACGAATGCTGTCAGCAATCGCGTCCATGGCCTGCTTCCACTGTGGCTCGTCTATATTATGCCGGCGAAGACCAAGGATTTTCGTGACGGAAAGTTTGCCTTCTTTCCCCACATCGAACGCTTCCATCACAATGGTTTTTAGGTTCGCGTTCGCGCCCTCAGCCCACTCCTCAAAAAGCTCGTCTAGCAAACTCTTGGCAACCTGCAGTTCAGGGCCAAAGGAAATGTTCTCACCCATACAAACAGACACGCGCAACCGGCCATCGTAGCTGCTCAGCGTCGTATTGCCTTTCGGTCCACCAAGCTTGGCATGATATTTTTCATGCAGCAGAGATTGCAGCGCAGAAACCTCACTGAAACCGCGCTTCTTGAATTCTGCCAACTCTCTCGCCAGAAGATTCGCTTGCGCATGAATGGCGCGAACCAGCTCATCTTCCAGAAGATTTTGCGGCTTTACCTGCGCAAATGGAACCAGACGCCCGTAAGCATCTTTCATGTAGCCCTCGGGCACATCGTCCACGGGCTGGGGTGTGTCTGTCATGATGTCAGTCCAGATATTTTGCAGAGCCGTCACCCTCACGCACATGAGAGTAACGTGTGGTTGTGGCGAGAGAGGCATGCCCCAGCGTGGCGCAAACCACATGGGCAGGCGCATTGTTGTCCAATGCGTGCGATGCGTGGGCGTGCCGGAGCCAATGCGCTGAGACACGCGATGACAATCCGGCACGCCGTGCTGCCCGCTTCACGACACGATGCGCCGCATCTTTCGAAAGCGAGCAGCCATCATGGCCGGGGATAACAGGCGCATCTGGCCCGCTATCAACCCTGAGCGCCATAAGCTCCTTGAACAGTTTGGCAGGCACCTGCACAGGTCGCGTCTTGTTTCCCTTACCGAAAACGGAAGCAACTGCGCCCTGCTGGCGGCGCGTCAGATCTCGCCAACGCAAAGCGCAGGCCTCCGAAATGCGCAGCCCCATACGGTACAGCACATTCAGCAGCGCCCGCTTGCGTGGCTCTTCTTCACCGTCAATCAGCGCAATCACCTGCTCACGGGTGAGAATGCGCTCATGCAGCGTGTCTCTCCCTCGCGCTATGCGAAATGCAGATCCTGCATCATGAGAAAGAACGCCCGTCCCCGCGCCGTAGGAAAGCAGAGATTTAACGGCTGATAGCTTTCTTCTGCGCGTGGCATCGGAAGCATTGCCCATGCTGTCAAACCACGCCTGTAGATCTGGCAACACAATCTCGTTCAGTGATTTCCCGGCAAATGCCAGCAGGTCGCGCACGTCTCTCTCGTATGCGCGGCGCGTGTTCTCGCCACGGTTATGCAGCCACGTCCGGATGCACAGTTCATCGGCAGAAACTGGGGCGGACTTCACCGCCTCTGGCGCGGGTGATCGGTTACGATCTCCGCTAACCATTTGTTTTCCCTACATTATGTGGTGTTTTTCACCCCATTAAATCCGCAAGATAACTACACTTATCTTGCGGGTTTTAGGGGTGCTGTACGACTTATCTTGCGGGTGCCCAATACTGGGGTGCCAGATAAGTCAGCATTATCATTGCGGGTTAATCAGACGGCGCACCGCCAATTTTCCTCCCGCAACCACCCCACTTTGGGGGCCTCCAGCCGGAGCGAACTGTGCCCGCAGGAATTTGTTCGCCTGTCTGGAGCATCATCTCCCGTTGCACCGCAATTTCCACACGCAGCACATCCGCTTCGGCTGCCGGGCCAATGTCAGCAGCCATATGGCGCAATGCACTTTGCGCCACATGGGCAACACGCGCCGCGCGTGCGATGCGATTGCGCAACAGCAAACTACTACTGCCCAGATCAACATCACTGCGATGATACGGAGGATTGGTGCTGATCAACTGGACAACAATGCATTCAGGCCCATCAACACCTAAAACCAGAACCGGCTTTTTCCCGCGCAGCACAATAGAGCCCCGGCAGATACTCCGCCGCTTGGCCATATGTATGCTCGTATTGTATTCGGAAATAAAAAAAGCCGTGGCCCGGATGGGCACACGACTTCGAAGAGGATACCAGAATAGGAAGATTATTTGTGGACAGTCAAGATAATTCTAAAAAATCAATTATCGGTTTTTTTTAACCTATTTTGTTGAACCACATTTTCCCAGGCATATCTGCATACACATCTGCCAACTGCCCTAGCAGCAATTCAATAGCACCAGAGATCTGCCGCCGATCACGCTTACGCTGCCCTGCAACCTGCGAAATGCTCATATGGTCGATAAGGAAGCTATAAAGAAAATCTTCTGAACGTTTCCCCAGACATTTCACCACATATCGGCACCGATCAGCAGCAGCAATGCGGGATAAAAGTGCATATTCAGGATCAGGATTTCCTCCCTTGCTAGAGGCTTCCGGATCCTTGGCACCCATGATTCCCGTTTCATAATCCCGCGCCCACATTTGGGCTGCCGTTACCTCAGCGTCACCAATTACGCCATTGGTATGCAGTTTGTTTAACAGCCCGCATGAGCTGGCAACCTCGACTGCCGGTTTTCCTTTCTCTTCCAGCCAGATGGTTGCAACGTCACCACGCTGCTGGCGTTCCGGAAGAACTTCACCTGATAGGCCTGAATGCAATGTAAGTTTTTCAAGTGCATCAACATGTTCATCATCACTAACGTGACGGAATAGTTTGCATTCTCGCAGTGGAAAGGATTTCTCGCCTAATCCAATACCAAATACACGCATGCCATCATTATAAGCGTACTGGAAATGAAAGGCATTTGTCTTCCCTTCCCGATATGTAATCCAATCTCCTGCCCGAAACTGAATGTCGGGTCCCCTTTTTTTTGTCACGTTGCTGCCCTGCCTATTCTGGTGTACCGTCCTCGGGCATCACGTGGTTGTTCGTATGCAGCTAAACGGCGTTGCAGAGTGGTGATTTCGAGTTCAGCCTCTGCGCGCCGTTTTTGTTCCTGAGCCAGATTGGCCCGTAGCTTTTCCATTGTATCAATCGGGTTTGGCTTGCCTTCGGCCTTCAACCGCAGGTTTCTCAAAAGTTGCGTAAAACTCATGGCCACTGCTTCCACTTTTTCTTGGCCCGCTCTTGCATGCGGCCAAGTGAAAGCAGGCTACTGCACAGCAAACACACACCCAAAAATTGGATCATGGAAAAGATTAGTCCATACCAGCAGGAAGCCCCCCTTGCTTGAGCAGTCACAGATCCCAGAAGAAAGAAATTATTAAGGAATAATCCTGCCCCAACGCCAAACAATGGGAGAACCCATTTCAGATTTTTCCTATTCATGCTGATATCTCACCAACTTTAGGCAGGAACTTCACAACAGGGTCGCCTTTCCACCCGTGCTCAAAAACAAACCATGCGTAAGCAATGGCGCCACCCTTTGCAGGGATGTCTGTTCCACCCGGCGGCATGGAAATGCGTTTGCTGGACACCCACACACGCGCCAATGGCACATGCGGGAACCATTCCCCACGCTGAATGCCTTCCAGAAAGGCAAGGCGCAGCAGCACGCACACCCGGTCTTTCGTCTCATCCAAGCAAGCCATGATAAACTCCTGAGCCACTCCATACGGGGGATTGCTGACAACGCTGGTTGGCCTGAGAGCGTGTAATGATTGTTCATAATTCATGCGCGGATACATACCGTCTGCGCGGTCTCGTATATCTGCGCCCATAGCCTCAATTTCATTGCTGCACAGGGATTGAACTATGTTTCCGCCACCGCAGCACGGATCCAACACAGTTCCCACAAATGGGCGCTCCCCTTTCACCAAGGCATGCACGCACCAAGCAGGCTCAACATACCAATCATCCGTGTGTCGCTCATAACCAGAGTGCCTCATCCCACAGTCTCCATCATGGCCGGGTGATCACGGTAATAGGCGGCATAATCCTCAACGTGGCGTTTGATATCTGCTGGGGGAAAACCGTGCTTTTCTGCCTGCTCAGCAAATGCGGCATTCGTACGCCCTATGTTTCTGTCATTGAGGTGGAAAAGGCTTTTCCAGAAGCGCTGGGCTTCCTCAAGGCGTTGGGTAGCGTAGGATTTTACAGGGTCAGCCACAGTCTGTGGCTCCTGCTCCTGAGCCACTGCAAGTTTATCTCTCACATTCTGCAACTCAATCTGGCGGAAAACCTCGGCCTCAAAAACCTTGAATTTCCCCGGCTCATCGCCCCTGCCGCGCATTGTCTCAGTATGCTCACGAATAGCGGCGATGATTGTGTCAGGCTGTGCCCCAGCCTTTAGCCATTTCTTGGCAAATGAGACCGCATAACCAGCCTGATTTTGCATGCCCGTTACAGCAATCATTCGCGCTACGGTCTGCGAGACCAGCTCAGGGGAGATATCCGGGTTTGGGTTTTCGGTTTCCCCAGAAATAGAACTAGAAGAAATATTATTATCTCTCTCTAATTCTAGATCTATGGAAACCGAAGAAACCGGATTTTCAGAAACCGAAACCGAATTGGGTTTTTGGTTTGGGTTTTCGGTTTCGGTTTTTCCACCCTGAATAACAGATGCTAACGGCATATGCCGTTGCTGAGGGTTAGGCGCAGATTTTTTACCTGTGCCTGGTGGGCGGCCGCCTTTTTTACCGTTTTCACGCGCAGTAATTTGTTTACGCGTCAGCCCGTCCGGAACATCACCGTTTTCCTGCTGCTGCTGCCAATAGGCATCTGCGGCAGCTTTGCGGGCGGCCCGCTCTTCTTTGCGTAACAGCTTGTCATATAGATGTGGGCTAAACAATGCGCCCTCATCATCCCGCGCCATAAACCCGGCCTGCACAACGGCAGGCAAAACGCGGTCCAGTTCAGAACGTGGCATCCATGCCTGTGCGGCAATCTGGCTATCATCCAGAACCAGATCTCCAGCACGGAAAACCGTTGTGCGCAGCCCTTTGAGCGCATCATGCAAACTCTGCACAACACCGCGCATTTCTGCTGGCATGCTGCGCAGCATATTCCACGGGGTTAGTGTGCTACGGTCAAATTCAGCAATAACAGGCCGCATTATATTTCTCCCGGCGTGTATTGCGTATCATGGCAGCACCCGGCAGCGTGGCCTGCTGCCTGCTGCCTGCTGCCTGCTGTGCGTTGCTCAACCATGCGCGGCATCCTCCATAGGGCGCACAATGTGCGGCTTGGCAGATTTCTGAACCGCGCGGCCAAACGCTATAGCCTGCTCCAGAATACGCTGGGCATGCAGCATTTTGGGAATGATCTCGTCTGCCTCTTCCGGATCTAACTGGTTGTCTTCCAAAACCTTCATGGCCGTGGCCATTACATCCACAGATGCCATGCCAAACTGGCTCATATCCTTGCCAAAATCGCTGGTGCCAACACGTAACGGCATCAACACATAGCCCAGCGCGTGCGCCATAGATTCCAAAATGAACGGGTGCTCAGCACAGTGGTCCAGATCCACAGCCACATCCACTGGCACCACGCACGCCTTGGTGCGGTTTTGGTAATCGGAAAACTGCGTACGCCCCACGCGGGAAATACGCTCCGCAGCATCCACACCACCCACAACAGAAAGCGCCGTTTTAGTGGCCGTTTTAATGGCTGGCACAAATACAGAGGAAAACGGAGTGCTCATGCTGTAATTCCCTGCATAGGCGCAACGCGGGCGGAAACATTGCCATTCCCGCCCGTGCGCCTCACGATAGGGCTGCTAGACCTAACTATCGTGAGAACTGATGAATGAAGATTGAAATAGGAAAACCCTCTCTGCCACCCGTGACCATCACTGAAATCAAGCAGGATTTTTTGATGCGTTACGCGGGCACAAAGGGCGAGAGCGAACGCCGAATCACTATGAATGGGCTGAAAGGCGAGCAACTTCCGGATGGGAGCATCCGCATCCTGAGCATTAACGCCTACTGCCATGAGCGCAAAATGGCGCGCACATTCAAAATGAGCAGCGTGAAAGAACTTGTTGTTCCTGAAACCGGAGAAGTCGTAACAAATCTTCTGGAGTGGCTGAAAGCCAATGCGCCCTAACCGAACCACATTCGGCTGATAGGAAATATGGCGTGCAGCATGGTTGTTCGTATGGGATACGATCATGCCGCAGCCTCCTTACCATTCTGGAGGGCATCTACAGCGCAGGCGGGAATATTGTCATTCCCGCCCGTGCGCCTCACGATAGGGTTGCTAGACCTAACTATCGTGAGAACTGATAAATGATTTTTCTCTGTGTCGTAGCTGTGCTGGGGATGATTGCCTTGGCTGGCATTTGGTGGATAGGCATAATCCTGTACGCAATTGTTTCCACCCTGTTCGGTAAGGAGGAAACGCATCCCCAGGCCAAGATAACAGTCACCCACAACCAGCCTGCGGCAACTAATCAAGAAGATACGCAAACCCTGCCGCTCAAGCCATCTCGGATTATTATCCACTATCAGGATGGAAAAAATGAGGAGACAGAACGCACTATTCGTCCGGAACACATTGAATACCGGATGCGGCGAAATGGAATGCCAGATATTCTGTATCTCACAGCCTATTGCGAATTGCGCAAACGGCCCCGCACCTTCCGTGTGGATAGGATAGAAGCCGCCTATGATGCTGATACAGGAGAGGTGATTCGCAACGTGCCTGCGGCCTTGTGGCGCCAAACGGGAAAGATGTTGAATATCTAAACCCAGAGTAGCCCGAACCACATTCGGCTGACAGGAAATATGGCGTGCGGCATGGTTGTTCGTATGAGATACGATCATGCCGCATCTACTTTGCATTCTCGGCCATCGAACAAGTCAGGCCGCAGCTTTCTCGGAGCTATCCCACATACAGCAGCAACTGTTTGCAGATGCCGCTTAGGCACACGCTTCCATTGAGCCACCGCTGCAGTGGACAAGCCGCATGCTTTGGAAATCCGCTTATTTGCGCCCCGCCGCATCATGATCTCATTCAGGATGGCATCTCTCATGTTTATTTCCTTACCGCTGCTAAGGTTTGTATGCAACAGAAATAAGGTTCCGATGCCCTGCGTGCATGGCATCAGACAATCATGAGCACGAAACCCAGCAAAAAGCTGCCCCCAACCTCTAAAGCAATCGCTATGGGGCAGCGAATGAGAACACAAAGAGAACTTTTAGGGTTTACTCAGGCAAAACTTGCAAGCATTATTGGCGTTTCAGAGAACGCCATAACACAATATGAATCCGGGCGTTCCTCTCCTAGGAGGGAGCGTTTAGCAGCGCTTGCACAAGCATTGGGAAAGTCCATAGGATGGCTATTAACCGGCAACGAGCCAGAAGAGGAAGTGAAAGCGCAGACCGTTGCGGAAAAAGACATCCTCAAGGCAGTTCGCGATTTACCCCCAGAACAGCAGGACTTTATCCTGAAAATGGTTCAAGGCTTAAAAAAATAACTTAGTAGCGGTAAGTTTTTTCTTGCCCCAAAACATTACCGCTACTAAGGTTTCTCCATCACAACTCGTGGTGGAGAAACAACATGCCGCCTACACAGGCACAGCAAACAGATCGGTACCAGTTCTCAGCAGATGAGATCCGGAATATCGAAAGTATTGTCCGGCGCGTAGTTAATGGCTCTAAGGCCTCTAGCGTAGCCTCCCGCAACAATATTTACGATAAAACCAAGCGTTTGCTGCGTGTATGCCATGCCCGCGTGTGCCAGCTAGATCTGGCAGCCATGGTTGATGCAGATCTCCAGATAGTTCTGGAGGATCTGGGCACCCTGCGGCGCAACCTAAACCCCGCTACAGCGCATATAGATTACGGCACGCGCCTGCACTTTGCCCTCAACACGGCTTACCGCAGTAAAAGGCAGGCAGCATGAACGCTATCCCCTGCCCAGCACATCGCATCCCTTGCCAGATCTTTAACGTGCCAAAGCACAAGATCATTCTCATTCGTGCGCAGGCAGATGCTCTTCTTGCCCATGCGCATTCTCTGGAATCCTTCCGCCGCGCATGTGCCGATAGCAACAATTCATACGGCGCAGAGGCATGGGCTTACCTTGCTGGCCAAGCACGCCTGCAAGCCGAGCTGCTCTACACCCGCGCTAATATCATCGAAAGCTACATCAAATGACCAACCAAACATTCCAAGCTGCCCGCACACAGTTGGAGCAGCTCATCCACAACAATGTGGGAGGACAGGAAAAGCTGACCATGCTTGCCCTGGTAAAAGATATGGCAACCGCAATGGAAGCCGAGCAGGACATTGCAGATGCCGCCTGCCGCATAGGCTACGCCAAACGCCGCACACCCCTAGCACGCGTGCAGGATTTCATTCTGGGTGAAGTGAGGGCTGCATGATGACAAATAAAGAAAAAGCGCTTTTTGATCTGGATCGCACATATGCTGAGTTCAAAAAACTTATCCAGTCTGCCCCTGAAAACGCTCGGTTCAGCGTGGCCGCAGTTGCCACAGAAATAGAAGATGGTGGCTATAGACCTACCATATCTATATTTGGAGATACACCCGGCGATATTGTTTTGGCTGCTGCAACTGTATTTGGTTTTTCTTCTGGCCTGTCTACACAATTCAAAAATCCAGAGGATTTTGTAGAGATTGTAAATTCTGGAATTCAATGTGGAACAGGCGAATTTTCTAACAGAAAGGTGGATGCGCCATGCTCCGCAACCAAACACTAGGCTGCCACCATGCACAACCCTGCCCCCACCCAGCGTCTAGTTATTCTGTGGTTTGTTCTGTCGGTTATCGGCATATGCGGAAATACGTTCTTATGGCTGCACAGATAGATCTGGAGCAGATCCTCGGCACCTACGCACCACCACCACAGGTAGAAGCGCCAAAACGCATCAGGAATGATAAATGCTTGGGATTTCGCATCCGCCAACGCCGCCACGAACTGCGCATGAGCTTGGAACAGCTAGGCCACGCCATAGGCTGCACCTACCAGCAGATACAGAAGTATGAAACCGGCAAAAACGCCATAAAGGCAACACTTCTGCCTACATTCGCCACTGCACTGGACGTACCACTGACATGGTTTTTTGAGGGATTAGAGGCATGAGCACAACAGAAGCCACAGAAAAATTCCTGACCCGCAAAGAGGTTCTGGAAACCGTAAAGGTGGGCACTTCCACCCTGTACCGCTGGATGGAACAAAACCGCTTCCCGCGCCCCCTCAAATTTACAGCAGGTTGCGTGCGCTGGAAGGAAAGCGCCGTAAAAAACTGGATTTCTGCACAAGAAGAAATGAGGGCAGTGGCATGACCGAAAAAAACTATCTGCGGAACGATCTAGACACACACGTCATGACCGAAAGCAGAAGCCGCAGCTTCAACTTCCGCAGAGCAGATGGCTCCAGTTTTTACTTTTTCAAAATAACATGGAGCGCAGGTGTTATCAGCATTACAGGCGATATGGGAGAACTGATGCTTGAGCACTGGAATGCCATGCCTACGTTTGAAAGCGCAGTGCGCTGGGCAGCTAATGCAGAACTTCAATATCTTCTAGGCAAGAGCAATGTATCAGAAGAATATGATGGTGAAGAAACAGCAAGAGACATTATTAGACATGCCAATCATGAAGTAATAGAAGCGCTAAATGGACAATTCTGGGGCAGAGAGCGCCGCAGTGATGGCATGCGCCAGATTGCGCAAAAAATCAGAAAAGGGATGTTAGAAAAGGAAGATTTAGAGGATTACGATATCTATTCGTTTTCCAAGAATGCAAGAGAAACCATTCCCACATATTGTGACATTCCAGAACGATACTGGGGATTTTGTGAAGTGTGGAATGGCTGGATAGAACTGTGGAAAGCGCTGGAAGACTTTGGGCGGTTTCGTGAATGGTCAGATGACAGCTTAAAAAACATCCTCAATTCGTCATATCGCAGGGAAATGCGAAAGGCCGTAGAAGAAGCCTGCTCCACAGAGATGGGCGCCATAGATCTGTTTAACCACACAGATTATGACGACTACCCAATTAGGCGCGACTATTCATTTACAAATTATCGCCTAGTAGCCGCCATACGCTGGGCATGCCAGCGTTTAATTGCTGCGGATGTTGTGCCTGCTGAAAGGAAAGCAGCATGACCGCCCCCACAAACTGGCCTGACCCAAATCGCCCCGGCGTTCCGATGTTCCCTGAGCGGGATGGGTGGCATTGGCTGTCAAACGGGCCGAATGACAGCCCATTCCCAGCAGAATGGACCCATGAAGATTACTGCGATGCAGAAACCGAATGGTTTTGGGATATGGGCGAAGAGCGAGAAGATGCCAATGAAATGAAGGGGATTTATTATCATGGCCCATGTCAGCTTCCCGGCGCAGAGGATAAAGCCACTCGCATTGCCCTAAACAATATCCGCACCCTCACGGAACAGGCGCGAAAGAATATCGCGGTAACGTTAGGCGCACGGAAGATGGCAAAGGCAATTTTCCCCACCCTCGCTGAGATTGACAGGCAAGTTGACGCTGTTCGCGCACGGAATAGCGGGAACACCCGCGCAGGAGAGAAGGCGTGAAACATGAAAAATATTGCCGCGGCTGCGGATCATCAGAAACAAATCGGATTGCCGCTCTTGCACGCGGAGCAGTGAATTGCTGCCCAGACCGGGGCATAAATGACGTAATCGAAAATAAGCACGGCATACCCGCTACATCTGCTGACCCGGAGACGTGGAAAAATGACTGATACCAACTGGCCCGACCCAAATCGCCCCGGTGTGCCGATGTTCCATGAGCGGGATGGGTGGCATGTCATGGAGGGTAGAGTAGCAGGACAGACTGCCCTTACTCACTGGAACGGCAGAGAGTGGGGCGGCGGAGAACAGGTGCGCGCCCTCAATACCTCGCCAGAATGGTACCGATATGTTGGCCCCGTCCTTACCCCCACGCAGATAAACGAGATGCTGGCGGCGGAGCGGGAGCGCATCAAAAGTATGGTTGTTCGCGCGTGCAATGCGGGAAATATTATCAATGTTTTACAACGGGACATGCTTATCGCGGGCATAGACTCAGAAACGGCCATCCGCAACCTAGGAGCCGCGTCATGACATCTCGCGAATACGCCGAATATCAACGGCTCATGGATCTGCCATTTGAGCTGCGCACCGATGAAACCGAAGGAAAATTGGCGCATTTTTTAGACTATTTTGATGGTTTGCGTGATGATTTTCCTCCGTGTGAAGGATCCGCAACCGACACGGAGACAGCGCCATGATCTATTTTCTGTGGACATGGTACGCCACCGCACTGTGGATTTTAGCGGCGGTTATAGACGATAAAGCGGAAATGAAAGCAGCATTTATAGGGGTAATATTGGGGCCATTTCTTTTTCCCGTGGTTTGCATATTACACGTATATATCAGCGAAAAACGCAAATGGGAAATCAGTAATTGGTATCGTGATAATTGGCCTCCAAGAGAATATGAAATCCTAACAGGAGAAACCGCGCCATGAGAACGAGAGAGGAGCAGATTAACGAACTCGTTGACGCACTAAAAAAGCCTGTGTGTCGCCCAGATTATTCCATAGAAATCCTAAAAATGTGGATAGAATCACATATCAGAGAAGCAGAACTACGCATACGAACGGAGATCGGGCGCGATAGTGAGCGGTTGGATTTTCTGGGTAGTGGTTGTTGCGATGTGCGGTTTAGAGCAGAGCCAATCGCAGACACCGGAGATGCAGATACCTATTGCGATATTATAGAGCACTACATGGCCGATCCAAAAGAACGCGTTATCGGTAGTTCTGACACAATCAGGGCAGCCATCGACGCAGCGCGGAAGGTGGGGTAATGGCAAATCCTGACCTATTCGGTTTCAAAAAACCCAGAGCGCCACGCCGTTTTTTAGCTCATATGATTGATGTGGGGATTGGTGATTGCATTCCCCACGACAGAAATATGACGCAGATTGCTCAGTTCAAATGCCATAAATGCGGCTGGGAAAGCGATTGGGTATGGATGGAAAATGTCACAGCCGTAAAGCGCGGCATACCTTGCGAAAACTGCAATCAGGAAAATAAAAATGACTGACCCACGGATTGAGGCGGCAGTTGAAGCCGCGTGGAGCAATACATTCCAATTTAAAGAGGGCATATCTTTCCCCCAATATCAAAACAAAAGTCCAGAGGCTGCCGCAGAGTTTCACAAAGCGATTACGCTCGCCCTCGCAGCAGCAGACGCAGCGGCTTGGAGGCCGATTGAGACGGCTCCACAGGACGGAACTGTTATTGAGATATTCCAAGGGAATCATGATGGATGGCAGGGAATAGGAATTGCAACTGCCCAATACTGGAGCGCAGAAAAATTAGCGGAGCTAGACGGCTCATCTAATCCAGATGATTACGAAGGGGGATGGTTTCTGGCTACTAATTACTGGGGTGCCGCATCAGACGAAACGCGTCCATGGTTGTGGCGACCGCTCATGCCGCCACGGCTAGACCAGCAAGAATCGGCTCTGCAACAATTGTCTCAATCATATCGGATTGATCCTTACCCTAAACAAGCAGAAGATCTGCCAATATGACATACATTGCTGCTTCATGGATACTATTAGGCATAGCACAAGTATTTATCATTCTAGTTTATGAAAGAACTATGTGCTGGAAAGATGTGGCCGAAATGATAATTGCAATTGCAACAGGTCCGTTTCTTTTCCCAATTAGATTTTTACTTTCCTCCTATTCAAATCATAGACAAAGAAAAATGTTGGAATTTTACAACAATCAATCAGACTCAAAATTTCGGTGATAATATTTGCACATATAGGTTCTGGGCAGCTATCATCAGATCTTAACGGGCCTTCTGTGGGCAGAAACCAATTCATCAACGGTTTTCTGCCCATCTAGTATAAGGCGACTCCATATAGAAGCTAACTCTCGTCGCCTATCAATATATAATGCACGGTTATACGCCGCCGCCACTTTGTCCTTAGATGCATGCGCCAGCATTAACTCAATCACATCATGGTCTAAGGGGAATCGCTCATTCATGTTGCTGGAAAATGTGGAGCGGAATCCATGCGGGACATGCCGCCCATGATATCCAGCACGATTGATCAAATACCCAATTGCATTCTCACTCATAGGCAGTTTAGGGCGTCTGGTATTTGGAAATAAATGAGGCCAACGGCTTGAAAATGGTCTCACAGCCTGAACTACAGCTACGGCCTGCGGGGACAAGGGCACAATATGCTCCCGGCTCATTTTCATGCGTTCCGCAGGGATAACCCAAACAGGATCCTGCGAATCCAATCCGTGAAACTCATCCCACATTGCTGCTCGCACCTCACCCGGTCGCACAGCCGTCAGATACAATAGCCGAAATGCCAGCAACGTAACAGGATGCGCCACGCAACTTTCTACGTGCGCAATCATCTCACGCGCCTGCTCTAGGTCGGTGATGGCAGGCTGCCGGTTGCGTATTACAGGGCGCAAAGCAGGTTTAACAATTCCGGCCGGATCCGTATCAGCTCTCTCTGTTGCTATGGCATGCACAAAAACATCGCTCATACGCTGGCGGATCCTGTGCGCTGTTTCTATGGCTCCTCGATCCTCAATGCCTTTTAATATATGCAGCACAACCCGAGGTGTAATTTGCCCTGGCGGCAAATGTCCTATGTGCGGAAATACATCGCGCTCTAGGCTGTGGATTACATCGTGAGCATGCCGAGGACGCCACAAATCTTTTCTCTGCTCGTACCACTCCCTAGCAACTGCCTCAAAGTTGTCTTTCTGTTGGGGCTCAGCCAACAGGTGAGTAATTTTCCCCGCCTTATTCGGGTCTATCCCCTGCCGAAGCAAATCTTTAGCATTGTCACGCAGCATGCGTGCCTCACGCAAGCCTACAGATGGATATGGCCCCAACGTAAGTGTTTGTTCTTTCCCATCAATCCGGTAACGCAAGCGCCAGAACTTCTTTCCGGTAGGCATTACATGCACAAACAGCCCCTCACTATCCGAAAGGCGATATGCCCTCTCTTCTGCTTTGGCTGTCTTGACCTTGGTATCTGTCAGCATGATCGCGTTACCCACACATCCCGAAAATCTTACCCACACGTTACCCACATTTACGTGGGAATGGTTGGAATAAAAAGAGAACGATTGGGAACACAAAAACCCTATACACGGCAGTTTTGCAAGGGTTTTGGGAATGATTGGTAACTATTGAGAAGCGTGGTTGGCGGATGGGGTGGGATTCGAACCCACGGTACGGTTCCCCGCACGCTGGTTTTCAAGACCAGTTCCTTAAACCACTCGGACACCCATCCTCATGTCATCCATCTGAGGACCTGCCGCCTTATAAACAGGATATGGCCACCCTGTCCAGCGGGAGAAAACACGATATATCAAGTGCAGCAAACTTGCTCTTCGTGCGTCAGGCTTGTACAAGCCCCATCCTTAATAGACATTCCTTTCAGGGACGAATTATGAAACAGCAGGCAAACCTGATCCGCGCCGGTCAGGTGATTGAGCATGATGGCCGCCGCTGGACGGTGCTGAAGCAGCAGATCATCACCCCCGGCAAGGGCGGAGCCTTTATTCAGGTTGAAATGCGCGACCTGAAAACCGGCAATAAAACCAACGAACGCTGGCGGACCGCTGATAGCGTTGAACGCCTGATGACGGAAGACAAGGAATACCTGTATTCCTACACCGATGGCGAACTGCTGGTTCTGATGGACCCAGAAACCTATGACCAACTGACAGTTCCTGTGGATCTTCTGGGTGATCAGGCCCCGTTCATTCAGGATAACATGACCATCAACCTGCATCTGGTTGAAGGTGACCCGGTGGGTATTGATCTGCCACCGCAGGTTACGCTGGAAGTTGTGGAAGCAGATCCGGTTGTAAAAGGCCAGACAGCCTCTTCCTCCTACAAACCTGCAAAACTTTCCAATGGTGTAAAAACCATGGTGCCGCCCTTTATTGAATCGGGTGAACGTATTGTGGTTCGGACGGAAGACGGTTCCTACGTCGAACGCGCCAAAGACTAATCCCTTCCGTTTTTCTCTCCAGAGCAGGACAAAACTACAGTGGCCATGCGTCTCTCCCCCGTCATGATGGTGATGCAAACAGCAGCCCAGAAGGCAGCCAAGCGTCTCCTGCGCGATTTTAATGAAGTCGAGCAGCTTCAAGTCAGCATCAAAGGGCCGGGAGACTTTGTTTCCCAAGCTGATCTGCGCGCAGAACAGACCCTGCGGGAAGAGCTTGAACGCGCCCGCCCCGGCTATGCCTTCTTTATGGAAGAATCCGGTAAATCTGGCAGCGATAACTGGACATGGCGTTGGGTGGTAGATCCGCTGGATGGCACCACCAACTTCCTGCATGGTATTCCGCACTGGGCTATTTCCATTGGCTTGCAGCGCCGCCTGCCAGATGGGCGTATCGAACTGGCAGCAGGGCTGGTTTATAACCCGGCTGCGGGTGAAATGTTCTGGGCAGAAAAAGGCACCGGCGCCTATCTGAACGAACGGCGTATCCGTGTATCCGCACGGCGTGACATGCAGGAATCTCTGTTTGCTACTGGCATTCCATTCGCCAAAGTGCCTGCGCGTATGCGTCTGCCATTTGCGCGCGTGCTGGGTTCTCTTATGCCGCGCGTAGCCGGTGTGCGTCGCTTCGGTGCCGCAGCGCTGGATCTGGCATGGGTAGCTGCCGGGCGTTACGAAGGTTACTGGGAATTCGGCATTAAACCGTGGGATTGTGCTGCTGGCGCCCTTATCGTGCGTGAAGCTGGCGGCCAGGCAACAGACCCCGCAGGCGTTGATCTGGATGATCTACCTGATGATGTCATGATTGTTGCGGGTAACGGCAATCTGCACAGCAAACTTCTGGAAGTGGTGGCAGATAGCCTTAAAGACGGCAACTAACTTTTCTGCCCCAGATTACCACCTAAAAAGCCTGCCTCATTCTGATGAGGTGGGCTTTTTTGTTCTTCATATGTTGCTTTTTGATTTCTAGCTCTGGCATTCCGCGCCGGAATGGATCATCTAGTATTTATCATGCAGACATCCTTCCCCTCCGCTTACGATGCCCCAGCACTGGTTGCATATAAGGGAGCCTATTCCCTTCTTACGGAAGATGGAGAGGTTCTCCATTTGTCTGCGCAGGATGTTAAGCAAAACCTGCAAAACATGCCTTGCCCGCTTGTTATCCATGCGCCCGCACTGGCGCGGCGGCTAGATTTACCCCATCCGGGGCAGCCTGCCCCGTGGCTGGATCTGTTAGAACTGTTTGCCTTTGTGCACCCAGCCACATCTGTTGCCCCTACCCCACGCGGGTTAGCACTGGCCTTGGGAATGCAAGATGAGGATATAGGCGCCGCAGAAGCCGATCTACTCCCTCGCCTTCTTTCTCTACTGCTCACCAATCTGGCGCGCCAGAACAATGGTACAACAGCAGAACATCTTGCTGCCCTGACTTTACGGCTTGGCCAAGCAGGATGGATCTGGAGCGGTACAGTTGCCGAAACCTTAGGGCTGCATGAAAAACTAACGCCGCAAGGCAAATTGCCCGAAACCATGCTGCAACCAGGGGATGCGCTGCGTATCTGGCGTTTTTTGCCAAAATGGGAGGAAACGCCTCTTCCCCCGCCTCCTGCGTCTCACCCTATTTCCCCTGTAGAGGCGCGCGAGCAGCTTACCAAGATGCTGGGCGAAGATGCCGAAATCCGCACTGGGCAAGCCGACTTTGCATCCGTTGCCACAGGGGCTTTTGAGCCACGTAATGTGCGTGGAGACCCCGCCATTGTGCTGGCAGAAGCTGGTACAGGAACAGGCAAAACCTTAGGTTACATTGCCCCTGCCAGCCTTTGGGCCGAGCGGAATAAAGGGGCCGTTTGGGTCAGCACCTATACGCGCCACCTGCAACGCCAGATTGAACAAGAAACTCGCAGGCTCTACCCGGATCAAACCACACACCGGCAGCGCGTTGTATTGCGCAAAGGGCGGGAAAACTATCTGTGCCTGCTGAATATGGAAGAAGCTGTTAATACTGCATCCTCTCGCCCTGCGGGTATTACCATTGCCCTTATCATGCTGGCCCGCTGGGGCTTAGCCACCGCAGACGGAGACCTATTTGGAGGAGACTTGCCCGGCTGGTTTGGGGATCTGTTCGGCCAAGGGAATCTGATAGGCGTAGCAGACAGACGCGGCGAATGTATTCACGGTGCATGTGCCCATTACCAGCATTGTTTTGTTGAACATTCCATCCGCCGCGCGCGCGAAGCAGATCTGGTGATTGCCAACCACGCTCTCGTTATGGCGCAGGCCGCCTACGCACAGGCTGGCATGAGCGATGATGCCGATGAAACGGATGATCCCTCGGCTCCATCCCGCTATGTATTTGATGAAGGCCACCATCTAGCCGATGCCGCAGATAGTGCCTTTTCGGCCGAGCTTTCCGGGCTGGAAGCAGCCGAGTTACGGCGTTGGCTCCTAGGTGCAGAAGGTAGGCGCTCCCGCGCGCGCGGCTTAAAACGGCGCTTGGATGATCTGGTTGTGGGCCACCCAAAACTAGAAACACCTTTGGAAGCCGCCCTTATGGCAGCAACAGCACTTCCTGCTCCCGGCTGGTCTTCACGCTTAGGGCAAGAACAGGCGGATGAACCCCCGCCGCCTGAACCTCCAGAAGATATCGGGCTCTTTCCGCTTGAACCAGAAGCGCCTCAACCGGTTTTGGAAAACCCCACAGAAGTTTTTCTGCGGCTCCTGCGCCAACAAGCGCTTGCCAGAACACAGGAAGGTGGAAAACAGCACGTTTATGCAGCCCTTGAATGTGATCTGCACCCTTTGGTGCCAGACTTGGCAGAAGCCGGACATCTTCTGGCCCGCGCCTTAACGCGCCTTGTTGAACCTTTACGCACCTTGGTGGAACGCCTGCACGCCCGCCTGGAAGAAGATGCCGAAACGCTGGATTCCACAACACGCGGGCGCATAGAGGCCATGACACGCGCCTTGCGCCGTAGGGCTATCTCTCGGCTAGATGCGTGGATTGCCATGCTGAGCGCACTAGACACACCACCTGAGCCCGATACCACCCCTTCGCACGTGCACTTCATCCGGGTTGAGCGGCGCGAAAAACAGAGAATGGGGGAGCAGGATGTGGGCCTCTATCGCCACTGGCTAGACCCCACCATTCCATTTGCTGGCATCATGGCCATACCTGCGCAGGGTATGCTGATTACATCTGCCACCTTACGTGATCAGCAGACCAATGAACCGGATAGCGATAACGCAGAACAGGCGTGGGAAGCCGCTGAAGCACGCACTGGGGCCAATCACTTCCCCTCCCCACCTCTGCGTGCCAGCTTGGCCAGCCCGTTTGATTATGCCCGCCAGACACGCGCCTATATTGTAACAGACATAGACAACAGCAGCATTGTGGATCTGGCAGCCGCATTTCGCACGCTTTTCTTGGCATCCGGCGGTGGGGGATTGGGGCTTTTCACGGCCATTTCCCGTTTGCGCGGTGTGTACGATCGCATTGCCCCAACATTGGAAGAAAACGGTCTCCCGCTCTACGCCCAGCATGTAGATGCGATGGACAACAATACGTTGGTAGATATTTTCCGTACAGAAGAACACGCTTGCCTGTTAGGCACTGATGCCATGCGAGATGGTGTAGATGTGCCCGGCAATGCGCTACGACTGGTAGTTTTTGAACGTGTGCCGTGGCCGCGGCCAGATATTCTGCACCGTGAACGCCGTATTCACCTTTCTGGAGGTGACCCGAAATCTTTTGATGAACGAATTGCACGCCTGAGGTTACGTCAGGCCTTTGGTCGGCTTATTCGCCGCCAGTCTGATCGGGGGGTATTTGTCCTGTTAGACAGGCGCACCCCTACCCGCTTGCTCAGCGCGTTTCCCGAAGGCGTAGAAGTTCGTCGCCTTGGGTTGGCAGACACAGCACGGGAACTTGCTGCCTTTTTAGCAGATACAGAAAGGGCCGATCAAAACTGATCGGCCCTACCTGAAAAATCAATCTACTTTCAGATTGGTTGCAGCCTGCTTGCCGCGTTCTTCAACCAGATCGAAAGAAACTTTCTGTCCGTCATTCAGGCCACGCAAACCCGCTGCCTGCACTGCGGTAATATGTACGAACACATCTTTACCGCCATCATCTGGGGCAATAAAGCCATAACCCTTGGTGGCGTTAAACCATTTTACTGTACCGGTCGGCATGAGCGGGATAGTCCTTGTTCTTCTCAACGTTTTGTCCTGCTGCACACCGTGTGCGGTTCAGGATATACCCCATCCCCCCATGACCAGCCACAATTGTCAATCATAATTCGATAATAGGCCATGACGAGGACAGGAAAATAACACTACGGATTCATATTGCTTTTCAGGAAATTAATGCTGCGTTCCTGCGCTTCCTGATAAGCTTTGGCATTAAAAGAGCTTCTTTCTGGGCAACCAAAGCCGTGCCCTGCATCGTCGTACACGTAAAGTTCAACTTCCGGGCGCGCCTGTCGAATGGCTGCAATATCAGTATGCGGAATACTTGTATCCTGTTCACCGAAATGCAGCTCTACGGGGCAACGCGGAGTCTCATTCCGGCTGGCGGCAATACCTGCCCCATACCAGCCAACAGCGGCTGCAAAGTCATCCGTTCTACATGCAGCTTCCCACGCCAATGTACCACCCCAGCAATAGCCGATAATGCCCACCTTACGCGGCTTGAACACTGAGGCGGCTGCCTGAATATCCAACAGTGTTTTAGCAAGCGGAATTTGCGCCCGCAGCGCCTTACCTTTTTCCACGCTTGCTGTGGAATAATCCAGCTCTACCCCACGTTGCACGCGGTCAAACAAAGCTGGCGCAATAACGTGGAATCCGGCCTTGGCAAAGTTTTCGCAAACCTGCCGGATATGGTGGTTCACCCCAAAAATTTCCTGAAGCACCACGAGTGTGTAAGGATGATGGCTACCTTCGGTTTCCCACGCGGAAAATTCATGTCCATCCGCAGCCTGAAGTGTAGTGATATGACCCATGCGAGCACCTCCTATCTGCTCTTACGTTACAGCAAAAAGAAACTTTATCCACATTCCTTGACTCTGCCTTTGGCCAGACCTATCTCCTTTTCTGGCACTCCCGGGGTGGGAGTGCTAACGTAACGCGGCGTTATGTTACGCGCGACAAAGTGGATGGGGCTGCTTTCTGTTAAGGGCACCATCCCAAAAATGAATGTGGAGCGATCCATAATGACGAAGTTTCGTCCCTTACACGACCGGGTAGTTGTCCGTCGCCTTGAAGGCGAACAGAAGACCGCTGGCGGAATCATTATTCCTGACACAGCGCAGGAAAAGCCTATGGAAGGCGAAGTGGTTGCAGTTGGTCCGGGTGCCCGGAATGAACAGGGCCAGATTGTGGCGCTTGATGTTAAGGCTGGTGACCGTGTCCTGTTTGGCAAATGGTCCGGCACAGAAGTGAAGATCGATGGCGAAGAGCTGCTGATCATGAAGGAAAGCGACATCATGGGCGTGGTAACCGCCTGATTTTGCGCTGATCCACATTATTTAATTTCAGAACGATCTTCACAGGAGAAATTCAATGGCTGCCAAAGACGTAAAGTTTGGTGCAGACGCACGCCAGCGTATGCTGCGCGGTGTGGATATTCTGGCTGACGCTGTAAAGGTAACGCTGGGCCCCAAAGGCCGTAACGTGGTGCTGGACAAGAGCTTCGGCGCTCCCCGCATCACCAAGGACGGTGTTTCCGTTGCCAAGGAAATCGAACTGGCTGACAAGTTCGAAAACATGGGCGCTCAGATGCTGCGTGAAGTTGCATCTAAAACCAATGACATTGCGGGTGACGGCACCACAACGGCTACGGTTCTGGCTCAGGCTATCGTGCGTGAAGGCCACAAGGCTGTTGCCGCTGGCATGAACCCAATGGATCTGAAGCGCGGGATCGACAAGGCTGTTGCCGTTGTTATCGAAGAGCTGAAGAAGAACGCCAAGAAAGTTACCACCCCGGCGGAAACCGCTCAGGTTGGTACGATTTCTGCAAACGGTGAATCTGAAATCGGTCAGATGATCTCCGAAGCCATGCAGAAAGTTGGCTCCGAAGGCGTGATCACGGTTGAAGAAGCCAAGCACTTCCAGACAGAACTGGATGTTGTTGAAGGCATGCAGTTTGACCGCGGCTACATCTCTCCGTACTTCGTGACGAACCCGGAAAAGATGACAGCGGATCTGGAAAACCCCTACATCCTGATCCATGAAAAGAAGCTGTCTTCCCTGCAGCCCATGCTGCCGCTGCTGGAATCCGTTGTTCAGTCCGGCCGTCCGCTGCTGATTATTGCAGAAGACGTTGACGGTGAAGCTCTGGCAACTCTGGTTGTTAACAAGCTGCGCGGTGGCCTGAAAATTGCTGCTGTTAAGGCTCCGGGCTTTGGTGATCGCCGCAAGGCTATGCTGGAAGACATTGCTATCCTTACGGGTGGTCAGGTCATCAGCGAAGATCTGGGCATCAAGCTGGAAACCGTTACCCTGAACATGCTTGGCACCGCCAAGAAAGTGCACATCGACAAAGAAAACACCACCATTGTTGATGGCGCTGGCAAAGCCGATGACATTAAGGGCCGTGTTAAGCAGATTCGTGCGCAGATCGAAGAAACGTCTTCCGACTACGATCGTGAAAAGCTGCAGGAACGTCTGGCCAAACTGGCTGGCGGTGTTGCCGTGATCCGCGTTGGTGGTTCCACCGAAGTGGAAGTGAAAGAACGCAAAGACCGCGTTGACGATGCCCTGCACGCAACCCGCGCTGCTGTGGAAGAAGGCATTGTTCCTGGTGGTGGCACGGCTCTGGCCCGCGCTACGCTGAAGCTGGAAGGTCTGCACTACCACAATGATGACCAGCGCGTTGGTGGTGACATCATCCGCCGCGCACTGCAGGCTCCTCTGCGCCAGATCGCTCACAACGCTGGTGAAGACGGCGCTGTGATCGCAAACAAGGTGCTGGAAAATAACGACTACAACTTCGGGTTCGACGCTCAGGCTGGCGAATACAAGAACCTGGTTGAAGCCGGTATTATTGACCCGGCCAAGGTTGTCCGCACGGCTCTGCAGGATGCAGCATCTGTTGCTGGCCTGCTGATCACCACGGAAGCCATGGTTGCAGAACGCCCGGAAAAGAAAGCCGCTCCGGCTGGCGGCCCTGACATGGGTGGCATGGGCGGTATGGACTTCTAAGTCTTACATTATAACTAAGAAGTCTTTTAAACTGCCTGACGGGTGGAGGGATTATATCCCTTCACCCGTTTTTATTTGCATACGGCTATAATTAAACCCAGTGTTTTGATAAAAAGTATTGGATGCTATAAAACTGCGTAAAGATTTTCACGGGCAACTACTTTTAGTACCCCATTCGTCAGGTGCAGGCAAAAATGCTGGAAACAAAAACTTTTCGTGGGTTACCTTTTTCATTATCTCCAGCGCTCACAGAAAAAGTTTGGAATTTCCGATCAGAGTCCACGCAGATCCAGCAACTTTTTCTAAGCCCTTCAGGACGTATAAAAGAACCCGACAGCTCCAACGCATGGTTATGGAGGATTGAAAACCATCAGCTCCTTATCCTTGCAAACGATGGAGATCTTGCATGGCAGTCAACTGGCATGGAATATCGGGATGATGGAAGATTAGTTATTTTTCTCGAAACCCCAAAGCACGACCTTTGCGCCATTTTAGAAGAGCAAGCACCTTCATCTAAGCCTCTCCTCCCCGAAAAAACTACGGATTCTGCTCTTCCCACACAAAGCATGGAATCTACAGAATTAGAGGATTCTGAATTTATATTCCCCAGCAATCTAGAAATTGTTCCTACAAAAGTGAAAAAAGTGCTGATTATAGGTTCCAGTATCGGTGCTTTATGCCATGAACAACTCACACAACAATATCTAGATATTCGGTTTGATTTTATACCCTATGAATTTGTATCTCCGCTGCCTACAGCCTTACCTATTCCGTTAGAAGATTATGATTTTGTATATCTCCAGCCTTCTTTGCGCTCTATTTTAGGTGATGATATTATTTGGGGTGCGCGTTTTAATACGCCAAATTTTGCACAGAATATTCTAACGAATGCTCAAGAGACACTTAAAAACTTTATTCAGCATGTTCTGGATTATGCCGCTTTATCCGACACACCTTTGTTGGTTTCAAACTTCCTAACTCCGCAGATCCCTCCCCGGCCTTTTTCGCGGGATCGCGGCGTTGATATGTCTGTATCCACCATTATTCAAACACTAAATATTCTACTTTCTACAGAATTAGATAATCATCCCTTAATAAAAATTTTGGATATAGAAGCAGTCACTTCCATTGTTGGTAAACGTTATATTCAAGATGATACAATATATTTTAACACCCATAATGGGATCATCTTTCAGGATTGGGATGATTTTGGCCCCTTTGAACAAGGCGGCCCTCTCCCAGATCTGCAAACAATTTATCCCAATAAACATAACACTATAGGAACACTCCTTTTCCGGCAGATGATATGGGGGCTGCGCACCCTATGCCAGACTGACTGCGTTAAAACAGTTATCTTCAGTCTAGATAATACGATATGGCGCGGAAAACTCTCAGAGGATGCTTCTGGCGGCCAAACTTTGCCCATGCCAAGGCAAGATGGCTGGCCAATGGGTATATGGGAAGCAATCCAGTATTTGCGGGGGCGTGGCATAAAGGTTTGTCTTTACGCAGACGGGAATGAGGCAGACATACAAGCTCAATGGGATAAAATCATTGAACCCAAATTTTTGGCTTTAGAAGATTTTGATTACGTTGCCATTAATTCTGCCCCCATAAGCAATATTATACCTGATATCTGCTCAAAATTTTCTGTACAGTCGGCAGAAATTGTTTTGGTTGATGCTTCCGCCATACGTAGAGCAGCTATTACAGAAACTTTTCCTGACATACGCACCATAGGAAAAAACCCTTATCTTACGAGGCGTATCCTGCTTTGGGCAGCAGAAACACAGGCAAATTTCAAACAAACTTTGCCCCATAAAACAGAAAAACTAGAAACACCACCAGCACCTTCTGCTGTAATGCAGGCTCCAGCCAGCAATTTTACACCACAATCACTAAAAATGTTGCAGTTTATGGAATGCAAGGTTTCCCCGCATAAAATTATTTCATCCGATGATAAGCTTTTAGAAAGCCTGCCTTCTTTAATTAAAAACTCCCTTACATCGAAGGCAGAAGATGTAAATATTACTCAGGAAACTGTAAATTCTTTTACATCCATAGACTCAAAAAAAATGCTCTTAATCTTCTCAGTAAAAGACAGATTTGCTGATTACGGCCCTTCTGCGGCCATTTTTATTGATGATCATGCTATAAATCGTTTCATTTTATCTGCACGCGTACATGGAATGGGCACTGAAAACTTTATGCTTTCTGAGGCTGCACAACTTATTCGCAATCAGTTTGGTGAAGGCGATATTACAATCTCCCTCCCCATCACATCCAATATTTCCTTATTCCGAAATATGTACGCGCAAGCAGGTTTCCTGCCCAAAGACCATAAAGATGGTACTGAGGTATTTTATTTACCTGCAGGCCTATTACCCCCTACAAGCCCGCATGTTTCTTAAAATAAAAACTCAATATTAGATAACGTCTGTTTATCTTATAGAGAAAATTCACGGATCAAGGCTAAAAAGCGTTGCATCTTTTTCGGGTTCGGTAAACAACAAAAGAACCATGTGAAACAGGAGTTTGAGGAGGTATTAGTAAAATGAAAAGACTAATTATGGATTTGGATGACACTCTAACGCTTACAGATGCATCAAAGTCCTACTCTGAAAAAAAACCTAATATTGAAGTTGTTGAAAAGCTACGCGAATACAAGCAGGCAGGTTTTGAAATTGTCATTCAAACTGCTCGTAATGTACGTACCTATAACGGTAATGTAGGTAAAATAAATGCAAACACGTTGCCCGTTATCATAGACTGGCTGCGCAAGCATGATATCCCTTTTGATGAAATCTATGTCGGCAAGCCATGGTGCGGCACTGAAGGCTTCTATGTAGATGATAAAGCTATCCGTCCTGATGAATTTTTGAAATATTCCTCCGAAGAAATCAGGAAACTCCTGAACATCGACAATTAACCGATGGAATATCCATGACGTCTTTTTCCCTCATCCTGTCTGGTGCATATGTTGACCAGGAATTGGCCATTGAATTTGGCCGTATTCCCCCTTCCTTTCTACCTATAGGTGTTACACGTCTTTACGAAACCCAGATTAAAGCATTGTCTAAACTGGGTTCTGTCTATTTGACACTGCCTGAAGATTTTAATGTTCCGCATTATGACATGCAACGATTAGAAGAGTTGGGCGCAATTATTGTGCGTGTTCCCAGCCATCTGTCGTTAGGCAATTCCATCATCTATGCACTGAACTACATTGAAACTTCAGCTGAAACCTTGCATCTACTCCACGGTGATACGCTTGTAGAAGGATTAGACCTTGAACAGGTTGATGCCTTGGCAGTGCACCATGAAAGTGATGATTATGCTTGGGCTTCTGTTAGCATCCAAAAAGACAATACTGTCTCAGACTTGCAGGCAATCCAGTTAGAAGCAACCCCACCACAACCCCAGCATATTATTTGTGGTTACTTCTGTTTTTCCAAATCTCGCCATCTTGTACGGGCGCTTACGCGCGCCGGAGGAAGCTTTATTAAAGGTATCGCCTTATACGCAAAGGAACATACCTTAAAAGCCATTTACCCTGAGAAATGGTACGATTTTGGGCACCTGCAAACCTACTTCCGCTCACGCCGCAGTGTCACAACACAACGCGCATTCAATTCTCTCTACATTGATGATCGCATTGTGCGCAAATCCAGTGATGACCGTAAAAAAATGCATGATGAAGCCACATGGCTCCAGAATGTACCGGCGGATATTAAACCATTTACAGCACGTCTTTTAGATACGTCTGAAAACTCTTACACAATAGAATACGAATACGCGCCAACCTTGTCGGAATTGTTTGTTTTTTCCAGCATAGGCAAAGCTACATGGGAAAGTATTCTAGAATCATGCTTTGAATTTCTTTCCATTTGCCAAAAGCATTCTACGCCTGGAATCAAAGGCAATGATATTCTCAAGCGCCTTGCAACAGACAAAACCTATGATCGCATTGCCCAGTATTCTCAAGTAACAGGGTTTGATATTAATCATCCACTGATGCTAGATGGTAAAAAATTACCCTCTCTTAAACAAATTGCAGATGAAATGATCAGCAATATTGATCTTTCGTCTGATCGTAATGCATCTATTATGCATGGAGATTTCTGCCTTAGTAATATTCTTTACAACTCCCGTGCACGCCGTATTTGTACAATTGATCCGCGCGGTTATATTCCTGTTACTGGCTCAAGCATTTTCGGCGACATTCGATATGACTTTGCCAAACTATGGCACTCATTCGGAGGGCTATATGACCTGATTATTGCAGGCCATTATCTTTTTGAGGCTGAAACTCCTTATAATTTCAGCATCTCCTTCCCATCAGGACCGCATCATGAATGGGTGCAAGCTGATTTCTTGCGCAGGCTCCCTAACAACATAAGTAAAACTGAAGTCAATTCTTTAACTGTTTTGTTGTTTATCAGCATGCTGCCACTACATGCAGACAGACCAGATAGGCAAAAAGCTTTTATCGCCAATGCAGCCCGTCTTTATCAGCTTATATAAGGAGTTTTGTCCATGATTGTTATACCTATGGCAGGTCTATCCCGTCGATTTACAGAAGCTGGGTATAAATTACCTAAATATATGCTGCCTGTCGGCGATAATACTGTTTTTTCTCTTGCTGTTGGAAGCTTTAAAAATTACTTTGCACAAGAAAAATTTGTTTTTATTGCACGCGATGTAGAAGATACAAAAAACTTTATTGCCAAAGAATGCCAAAAAATGGGCATTAAGAACTTTGAAACAATCATTCTTGATGCCCCCACAAAAGGACAAGCAGAAACAGTTGAGCTGGGCATTGTAGGGAGCCAGTATCCTTTAGAAACCCCGCTCACTATTTTCAATATTGACACATTCCGCAAAAATTTCTCTTTTCCTTCTGAACCTTGGTTTGCTCATTCAGACGGCTATCTGGAAGTATTTAAAGGAACCGGACAAAATTGGTCTTATGTTGGTCCAGAAAAAAATAGTAGTGAACCGCGAGTTATTCGCACAACAGAAAAAAATCCAATATCTGACCTATGTTGCGATGGTTTGTACTACTTTGCACGTGCCTCTGATTTCCTATGGGCGCTAGAGGAAGAAAAAAAAGTTCCTTCTATGCCTGAACTTTATATTGCTCCACTTTATAATCATCTTATTAAACGCGGATCTTCTATTCATTATGAAATAGTCGATAAAAATGATATCATATTTTGTGGGGTTCCCAAAGAATATGATGATGTCCTAAAAAATATCTCTTCTTAAAAATATTCTATTTTACTCCAATCAGTAGTAATATTATAAATAAATATTACTACTGATTGATGAATTTTATTAACCATCGAAAATAATTTGCTATGTTGCCGATTATAGTTATGGCATAAACAGGCCCTAGCGGAACGGCATTGATTTTCGTAATATCCCACAGAGAAAATGATAAAGGCAAGTATGATGGATTACGAAGAAGTTCTAAAAAATCGACAAGAGGTTCTAGATCTTGTTAACGCAGGAAACATACAAGAAGCTTTTTCTCGGTTAATTGAATGCTCTTATACTTGCCCTGAAGATAATAGCCAGCACTCTGCAGCCATTAAAGCTATTCAGGAGCAAATCATTGAAGGCCTTATCCGCCTAACGTCAGACCAAAACTATCGTGAAATTTTCATTATTCTCAATCGCCTCATAAGCTTTTTTGGCCTTAGTCATCGTCTTTGCCTCGAAATCGGGCTTCTTAATCTATCACGCAAGATTGACCTGGATTTCCAGATACAGTTTTTAAAAAGTTTACCACCAGAAATACTTAATGATCCCATTATCCAGATAATCCAAGCAGAAACATTGCGCTTGACGAATAATCCTGCCGCAGCCTGCACAATTTATAATTCCCTCCCCCCGCGTGAAAGTTGGTGGCCCTTTGACCCTTTGTGGGAAAGTCTGACACAAGGGCTTACGAAATATTTACTGGAAATCAATACAAAGTTTCTTCACAGGCAGGCAACAAATTCTACAGGATGGCATATGGAACCTCATGCCCTTAACGCTCTCATCGCAGGCCTTATTCGACCCAATTCTGGAAATGCTAACGATTTCCGACACCACATCGAAAGAATTATGTGGCATACCCCCGTCCCGAACACGGATGTTGGTGGTTTAACTGTTGCATTTCTTGCTACGCATATCACGGACTTGGACCCTGACAGAGCTGCCATAGTCTTTCATTTGGCCGTCTCCTTTGAGAAGCGGCATGAAATTGATCTTATCCTACAAAAAGAAGAATTTATTGTTACAAAACTTGCTTATCATCCGCTTTTTATAAAATATTTTGATATTTTTTCTCAGAAAAACCTTTCTTACCGAGATAAATTTAATGATATTCTTGATATATTCCTCAAATCTTCTTTCTGCAAAAATTTTGTAGAAGGAGATATGAAAGCTTTTAACTTTAGCGCCTTGTTCAGCACGAATGTATGGGCAACAGAAGTTCTTTCTCGCTACAGGAAACGCCTGCCCCTACAAAGTATTCGGGGGGTGCCATTCCTTGCGCAACCACGCCATGCCATTTTTCCTAAAGTAGGGGGAGAAAACCACCTCTTTATTGGTATCTTTGGCCAAATGCGTGATCCACGTGGCAGCTTTTCCAAAGTTATGGAATATCTCTACAAAGATACACAAGATTGGCGGGCTAAAGGCAAAACGGTTAGCATCGGCATTTCCACGTGGGATCAGACGGGGCAGAAAAAGATTGAAGATGGAAGCCCTACAAGCGAATTTGCTCATCGGGTTCCTGAACCTATCAAGAAAATTCTAACCGAACATCATATCCATACTCTGGCAGAGCTCCGTAATCTTCTACCATCCACGGCAGAAGCCATTCAGAAAGCGTCTTATTCTAATGAAACTGTAAGTCTGGAACTTCTTCACGAAATTGCCCAAAGTTGCGGTTTTGATAGTTCTGATATTTTCATTAATATCTCTACAGAAAACCAATATATGGATGATATCGGACGTGAGTTCCGTGCATTTTACAAAAATGCTGGCTCGGGCGTGGAAAATCAGGCGCGTATGTGGCACCGTATTGCGGGTTTATATGATCTGACACACCAAGCTACAGAACGAAAAGGTGCGGCTATAGGCACAATGGCACTTATACGTCCTGATGTGCTATTCGAGAATTCTTCCATTTCCAATCTGGCAACAACCACTGCTGCTGAAACATCAGCGCCTACAGCGGTATGTGACTTTGATCCACAAGCATGCTGGATTGAAGGGGTAGGAGACCGTTACTTCGCGGGGAGCGCTCAGGCCGTAGCAAGAGCTTTTGATGCCAAAGACCTGATCCTACAAATTATTCGGGATCCCGCATTGTCGGAACTCTATCATGATCGGCCTTTCTGGCACCGTTTTGCACAGACCGTTTTTTACGAAAGCAATGTGTTCTTGCAAAGCTCCACCGCCATTCATATGCGCTTTCTAAGACAGAATATTGATCTTAATGTTCTGAAAGCCGCTTTAAAAGCCGATTACGAGCAGACGACAAATGAAAGCATAAAAAAACTTATCCAAGACCACATATAAGTTACTTTATATAGTTGTTCTAGGCAGATCAAAATATTCTACCTAGAACAACTATTTATTGAATTTTTTCTAGATGGATATTCATATGACCCAAAATATATCTTTATCCTTAAATTCATTACTTGAAAAAAATTCACAAACATCATCACAATCTAAAAAAACTCTCCAAATTCCATCGGAATCTTCTATTCTTGAAAGTACGCATGGAAGTGGTTTGGGCTCTGTAAACTGCCTTATTTTGCAAGGAAATGCCAAGGTTCAGAACTGTCGGCGTAAAGGTATTCATCCAACCCATTTAGCGCCACCATCCATGTTTTCAGCTACGGTGAGACCAGAACATCTTACAGCTTTCCATAAAGCTTGTCGGGAAAAACAAGCAACCGTTATGGTTATGGGAGATAGTATATTTGCAACCGCAAGTGATATGGTTTGCCATACAGAGAATGCTACTTACGCATGGCTGGAAACACTCCAACAACAACTTCCACATGTAAGATTTACATTTATCAATGCGGCTGCGGGGGGACGATCTTGGAAGGATATGAACTCACAAGCTACTCCAGCACCAGAATGGATAAATCCACCACCAAGCATGAATTGGAAAGAAGCTGTCCGACACTATCAGCCCGATCTGCTTCTTCTGCATAGTGGCGGCAATGACGTTGGAAGCTTTAACCCCCTTGATGTGAAAGAATTAATCGCTTTCTTTTTAAGCGCCCCTAAACCACCATCAATTATTTTAGGCTTAACGCATCATCCTTCCCAAGCATCCACCATTAATGGTTATGCGACACAAGAATATCAGGAAGGTCTGGACGGAATTATCAAGTGGTTGCGCACATATGCGCAACGAGAGGGATTTGGTTATCTGGATTTTCACCGTTGGCATAGCATGCGGCGTGATGGATTTGACCCCTGTGAACTCACTCTTACGCGTGTGCACCCCGAAGAAGGGTCCGGCCTCTCATCCTTTGGCTCTTACATTTCGGAAACTCCGCATAATAATTGGGATTTCCCTACCTGCGAAAACAAACATCATATTGCTGCCAATAATTGTACAGATTTTGCGCTTGCATTCGAATTAGAAAAAAAGCCTGCTTTCCTTTCTCTCAATCTCAGTTCTGGATATTCCAGCGCATTTCATCCACCTTACTCTAATAAACTGCATGTCTTTTTTGACGATGACAGCGGTTGTATTGCTTATTCTTGGAGTGATGGCACACACCCGGATGAAGATAAAAAGCGAATAACAAATATTCCTATTCCATCTTTCCCTGCTCTTTTTAATATTATGGTTAAGGGAAGCCGCCTTGTCTTTTCAATATGGGTGCCTCTTTCGCATACAAACTGGCAACCAGAACATCTCAACACCCTAGGCACAGGTTATCAATATGTTTGCGATGAAACTATAATTAGATTTGGAAGTCCCTTCACCCCTCGCCTAGAATGGGCTGGCTACAATAGATTGCGCATTTTTAATCTCTGCGTTGCCAATGCTTCTGTGGTGAGTGAAAATGCAGTCAGAAATATGCCAGATCGCACAGATAATGATTTGTATGAACACACCTACGCAGCCGGAGGTTCTGGGCATTATCATATGAATGCTTATGGCGTGCGAGATATTCTTACCCCAGTATTTAGAGCGCAAAATTGGGGCGAAAATGGCTTTCCAACATAGCAATTTAAATATTCACTTCGAATAGTAAAAAATTCTTATTTTTTATAAAAGGATACCATCATGAATATCAAAAATTCTCTTATCTCTATGAGCGCTCTTTTATTTCCTTCTGTTGGATTTGCACAAACAGTCTCGCATTCCGTTTCAGAATATTCAACAACGTCTATTGTGCCCTGTATATGGGTAAAAGATGCCACAGGCAGTGGATGGCAAATTGGTGATATAGCAACCGTTTATAATGATGGCTCTGTTATAGAAATTACAAAAGTTAACAAAAACGGATCTATTGCAGATTTTATTGTAAAGAAATATGCAAAAAATCTCAAAAACTACCAGGGGAAGCAGTATTGGAGCCCTAATCCTCATGCTCAAAATGATGCAGATCCGCTCCATAAAGCAGCGTGTTTTCGTGTAAACACAACTTCTCTCAATGTCCTTTCTGCAGAAACGTCTCAAAGTATAATGACTGACGTAAAAACTTCTGCAAAACAAAAAAATATCCAAACACTATTTGATCTCGTCTTTTCCTCACCTTCTCCATATTTTTATTTAGATAAAACATTAAGCTATTCTTTTGAAAACGGCCCTCCCCTTACACTTCCCAATTATCTAGATAAATCAACAACGCCCTATACATCAGCATCTGCCGTCATCAACATGATAGAGGCAGATACTTCCATGTTTCCTCAAGCCACGTTCTCAGGTCTTTCCTTTCCATACGCTGGAGACAGTTTTCCCACTCTAAGTGTTCCTCCGCGGGATTTACCAACTCTGACACTAGGCCGTATTGATCAAGGTCGTGTTGACAATACAGCACCTTCTTTCTCGATTAATTACGTAAATAATGATCCAGTTCATGGTAGAAATTCCATAGACCATATTAATAAACGTAATATTGATATTAATACGATTATTACCCCACAGGCGATTTCTTCAACGCGCAGCTTAAGCAACTTTCTTGAAGATGATGGAATGCAAGGATACGGACAGCAAAACTATGCTTTCCAAAATGTTTTACACAAAAAAGGCTTGAGCTGGTCTTGGGCGACAGCTGAGGAACTAGATGAAACCCAAGGGCTCGATTATACTTACGGAGATCGCAATGCTCCATCATTCGGGCAGCTTTCAACTGTAGAATTTGTAGCAGAACACAACTTAAATGCTGTTGGTTATGATTTGGCTGCCACGAGCTATGATGCACAAACAGCGCACCGCATCAATCAACTCGCATCCAATGGCCTTTGGGAACAATATGTGCCGTTCTGGAAACCAGATACCCCCTTCGCCCCTCACCAGATGATTCGTGTTGTAGATCCACGTTCCGGCATGCAACATCTATTTGTAAGTGACCAAGGCGGCACAAGTGGCGGGATTTTGCCTCGTTTTGAATTTACTGGAACACGCAAGATTAACGACGCATCGGTTAAATGGTTATACCTTGGTCCATTAAAAGCACAAATCGGCCTTGCCTTTTCAGCTTCATCTAATTGTCATATCCCTACATATCCTGAGAACTACAACGGAAATAAAGTACCTGCCTGCTCAGAAATTGGCGCCGCTTTTGCTGCTCCTGCACATATTTATAATACGGTTTTTGATGCTTCCGCTTCTGTATTCGTTCAACCCGGCATTCACTCATGGGCTCGAACTCAAGCAGACACTTATCTAGATTTGACCGCAGATAGTACTTCTTCTGGTCTTAATAAACACATTTTGGGCTATGACAGCAAAGAGCATGCCTTGCAATATCGTGTAAAAACAGAAGAAAATAATAAAACTCAAAATAATAATCCAATATTTTCTGTAAAAGACACTGGTGAATTAACTACTCAGTCTTTAACTACAAAACATGATGCAAATATCAATGGCAAAGTCACCATTGGGGACACCCTTAAACTACCATCCAAGAGCAAAGAGGAAATAAAACAAATTACATCAGCAAAACCTGGAGAAATTATTTACGATACAACAGATGATGCCCCGGTAATTTACACAAAACACGGCTGGAAGATTATTCCATTAATAAGTCTGAAATAATACGATCCATGTTATTAAAATATTAAATAATCTGCGTGACAATATCATGGGAGGTTACTTATGCTCTATCTTGCATACTTGGTATAGTACCTCCTTTATGATCAATACCCATCCTGCTTTTTAGTGTATAAATAGTGTTGTTTACAATTGCTGAAAACATTTTATAATCGAAAAAGGTAGAAATCTTTCCTTATAGAGAATCTTATATGCTTACTCCAATAAATGAAATTCTAACCATTGAACAATTAACCGGTCATTCTTGGGCTTGGGGGCCAGCCAACCATCCTGTGCAATCTACCACATTTGGATTTGCCCCAGATGGCCTTATTACAGGGTGGGAAAATCATCCCCAAGAAATAAGCTGGAAACTTGATAATGATGGCTTAAAAATATTTTCTGCGGAAGGCAAGTGTTCTTGGATATTTAATATAGCCGATAAATTAGGAGACGAAATTCGCCTATTTGGCAGTTGCCAGCAATCAGGCTTTCAATATCTGGTTTATCAGCTCATTGCGCCGTTGGCCCTTCCCAAAGCTAAGGAAGAAGGCATCCGCTTGGTTATCTGGGATCTAGATGACACCTTCTGGACCGGTACTTTGTCTGAAGGTGAAATTACCCAAATTCCAGAAAACATTAATATTGTAAAAGAATTAAACCGCAGGGGGATTGTAAACGCCATCTGCTCTCGGAATGATTTTTCGGATGTAGAAAGCAAGTTAAAAGAACTTGGTGTTTGGGACGAATTTGTCTTCCCGCGCATTGAATGGGGGCCTAAAGGCCCGCTAATTAAGGACATTGTTGAGCAAATTCAGCTACGTCCCGCCAGCGTTTTATTTATTGATGATAATGTCACAAACCTTAATGAAGCCCTGCACTTTGTTCCGAGCATTAACGTAGCTGAACCAACCATCATCCCTACCTTATTGGCAGACCCCAAGTTTAAAGGTAAGCCCGACCCAACTTGCAAACGCCTTCAACAGTATCGTGTGCTGGAAGCAAAGCAGAAAGATAAGTCTGCTATGGGTGGCGATAACATCAGCTTTTTGCGCGATAGTAATATCCGCATTAGTTTCCATACGGATATTGAACAGCAATTCCCGCGTATTCATGACCTTGTAAACCGCACAAATCAGCTGAATTTTACAAAAAAGCGCTGGCCGGAAGATATTGAAGAAGCGCGAAAAGTTTTTGAAGCTGAATTACAGGAAGAGTTCAATAGCAACGTAGGTTACGTAAAAGTATCTGATGCTTATGGTAACTATGGAATTTGCGGTTTCTATTTCATTCAGCGTGATACTTGTAAGCACTTCCTGTTCTCATGCCGCACCATGAATATGGGCGTGGAGCAAGCTGGAGACCCGCAAAAACCGGGTAATTTCTGGCGAAGCGGGCTGGCTTGATGACGTTGAGGTGTTGCGGGGCGCACCAAGGGTATCGTTCGGACCGATTTCCACGATGCCCGGAGTTGATTCCGCCGGTTTTGCCGACTTGCAGACAGAGTCAGCCTGCGGTTTCTAGACGCTCGTGGAAGATCAGCCGATTAAAGTTGTAGGCCAGGTTGCAAAGGGTCAGTTTCGCCTCAGCGCGGGCGAGGCCGATGGTGCGGATGAACAGGTTGAACCGGTTCTTCTGATGCGCGAAGACATGCTCAACATGCGCACGGATCGAGGATTTGGCGGCATTGGCCCTCGCGGTTGCCTTCGACATCGGCTTGCCCATGGGTTTGCGCCGATGAATACGGGACGTGAGCATCTGGTCCGACAGCCACTTCTCGTTGCGCCTGGATCGATAGGCACTGTCTGCCCAGACCTCTGAACTGGTATTGTCCGTGCTGACGACCTGCCGGAGAAGACGTCCGTCCGGCGTTGACGCCGAAGTCACCGCCATGCCCCGGATGAAGCCGAAGCGTCGGTCGATGCTGATGTGGGATTTGTAGCCGAAGACCGGCAGGGCGATCATGGGGAGTGGCGTCCCATCTGCCCGATACCGGACTTTTCCGCCGACCTTGATGGTCCAGCGCGCGTCGGTATCCTTCTGTGCTGCCTTGTTCGGCTCGTCCGGCCAAATGTCTCTGGCGCTCTTGCCCGACTTTATCGCTTCGCGTTCGCCCTCGGTGTTCCGCTGTCTTGGCGCAGGCACCAGCGAGGCGTCCACGATCTGCCCGGACATTGGAATGTAGCCCTTGTTCTGGAGTTGCCAGTCAAAGGCCTTCATCACCCGCCTGAGCGTTCCCGTCTCGGTCAGGCGATTGCGAAAATGCCGGATCGTGTTCTCGTCCGGCGTTCGATCCCCAAGCGACAGCCCCAGAAAGCGCAGCCAACTCAGCCGATCGCGGATCATGAACTCCATCCGGGCGTCTGACAGATTATGCTGCGCCTGCAGGATCAGGGCCTTGAACATCATCACCGGATCGAATGGTGGGCGGCCGCCTTTGCGACCATCGCCATACCCAAGCCCTTCGACCAGCCACGCCCGGAAATACTCGAAATCCACCGTCTCCTGCAAAACCTCAAGCGGATCGCCCTCTTTGCTCAATGCATTAAGGTGATCGCTCAAACTGAACAGGGACTTGGGATCCATAGCAGGCCTCCGTGATCGCGTAACTTCAATGAATCACCATAGCCGTCCAAATGCTACCAGTTTTTGCGGGTCTCCAGCTGTATGGCAAAAACTTGGACGCAAACATATTGATATCCAAGGTAAAGTAGCTAGCCGCCTAGATATGCCTCTGGTTGATTGGGTAAGCTTTGTACCTGATATTGACAATGCAGATAACAGTATAGCTGGCGCAGCATCGCGGCCTACAGTGTGTTTGCGTGGCGCTTGTGATATGATGATGACAGCGCACTTCCTGCGGACAGATGTAGAAACCAAAGAAGAATTCAATTACCCGTATGAAGGCTGGGAAATTGCGACGACCCTACGTTCTGCGCTTGTCAATGAAGCACTGGAACGTCCGATCAACCGCCAAATTATTGCGGCACTTCCTGGTATTCCTGAAAATAGGTTTGCCACTGCCGCTTGGGATGAAACGGCGGATGTTTATGTATTTACATTTGGCCAAGAAACTTTTCATGGGCTCTACCGTTCTAAAACCACAGGCATGACTATCCCTATGGGAACTTACGCGCTCCCATATTACTTGCCCGGCGGCCCGTTTGAGAAGTTCGATTACACCACCGTTCCTTATGAGGAAATTCAGGACAAACTTCCCAACACGACCAGGGACCAGTGGAACTTTTTTAGATCAGAATTTTCATTTGTTGGTGGCTTTAACAAAGATATCTTTGTTAAAGACTTGAGAACTCTATTCAGCCGCCTAAAACGTGCTGGAAAGACCATTATCATTGTTGGCCTAAACAGCCGAGTGGGACGAGACTTGGGTATTCTTTCTGCTTTTGGTCAGATTAACGAACTGACACTACCTGTGGCCCGCGAATTTGGGGTTGATTTCCTGGATGCGCATCAATTTGTGAAATCTGAAAATGATCTGGCAAAAGACGGAAGTTTTGGCGGTTCTCATTATGAGCGCCGAGTATATAAACAAATATCTGATGCCATTTTGAGTATTGTGCACGACAAAATCAAAAATATGAAAACCATTTCCTCTTACTAAGTAAACACAACACTCCTTGCCTGATGATTATTACTTCAGGCAAGAAGTGCTTTGTATTTATAAATACTATTTAAAATATATTCCTTCAGCTTAGGACTGATAGCCTGAACATGACGCTGAGGCATTTGCCGTAGCGTCTTACGATGCGTCTCCAGCCCTACAATCTGCCGAACATAGTCTCAATACAATTTCGACGTTTGTATTTTTGCTTGTCGTATCTGCGGTTCAGCTATCCATGCTGAAAGCACCGTCCATCATCCGCACAAAAATCCTCATGGCTCCGCAATGCTGCCAGCAGTTGCAGAGTGTTTTGTGTGGCCCATATTCTCGTAATGCATCCCGCCAGCGCAGACCATTCCGATTGGCAAAATGATACCACTCAGCACGCGCGACCTGCCGTGGCTCTTTGACACAAAGAAGCGCAGAGATCCGCCTATTTGTCCGTCCGCCCGTAAAGGTCGCTCATCCTTCAACCTCCCACAAAGCCTGAAACAGCTTTGCCTACTCAAAATATCAATGGGTTCTGAGCCGACGTAATACATGGCTGTCCAACAGGATATTCAAAACTTACGATGATATTGTTGATATCTGCTGTCATGCTGGAACCAACTCATCAAGCGGCCAAGGCGTATTCTATCACTCAGCTTACATAACTAGGCCCATGGGACATAGTTAAAGACAGAATTATTATAATCTGCCTTACCCTAATTTTAATCCGGTAAAAATCTATCCGGTAAAAATGAATCTACCTTGAATATTGTTCCGGATAAGATATGATTAAATTCTTACGTTAACCAAACATAGCGCCAAAACAATATATCTGGAGACTGTCATCAACATGCCGGGGCAATATGTCACTATGACAGCAAAAAAACACATAAACCCATTGGCCAAAATGGTCACTCTTATTGGGGGCGGTATCCTCTTCCACGTTGGTGCTACATCCAGTTACGCGGCAGATACCCTTCCCTCTATCGACACCGGTGATACAGCATGGATGTTGGTCAGCACCGCCCTTGTGCTGATGATGACAATCCCTGGTCTGGCCCTGTTTTATGCGGGCATGGTGCGTAAGAAAAACGTGCTGGCAACGCTTATGCAATCCTTTGCTCTGTGCTGCATTATCTCCATTGTGTGGATGGTAGCTGGATACTCCCTTGCCTTCACTACAGGCACCCCTTGGATTGGCGGCTTTGGCCGCATGTTTCTGAATGGCATTGGCGCCAACATTCACAACGGCGCGGATATTGGTTTCACGCTTGGCGCAGATTCTCCCAACGCCACAACCATGACCATTCCTGAGAGCATCTTCATGATGTTCCAGATGACATTCGCCATCATCACCCCGGCCCTGATCTCTGGTGCATATGCTGAACGCATGAAGTTCAGCGCCATGTGCGTGTTCTCCATCATCTGGTCTCTGATTGTATATGCTCCTATCGCGCATTGGGTCTGGAGCCCTATTGGTTGGCTGGGTGGCCTTGGCACGGCAGATTTCGCTGGTGGTACAGTCGTGCATATCAATGCGGGTGTTGCCGGTTTGGTGTGTGCTCTGGTGCTTGGCCGCCGTAAAGGTTACGGGCAGGATGATCTCTCCCCCTTCAACCTGACATATGCCGTTATTGGCGCTTCTCTACTGTGGGTTGGTTGGTTTGGCTTCAACGCTGGTTCTGCTGTGGGCGCTAATGGGCGCGCAGGTATGGCCATGGCTGCCACCCAGATTGCTGCTGCTGGTGCTGGTGTCTCCTGGATGTTGGTTGAATGGCTGCGCTCCGGCAAACCCACTGTACTGGGTGTCATTTCTGGTGCTGTAGGTGGTCTGGTGGCTATTACGCCGGCTGCTGGCTTTGTTCTGCCGGGTAGCGCCCTGATTATCGGTCTGATTACTGGCGTTGTCTGCTACTGGGGCGCCACATCCCTGAAGCACATGATGGGATATGACGATAGCTTGGATGCCTTTGGCGTGCATGGTGTAGGCGGTATTGTTGGCGCCCTGCTAACTGGCCTGTTCGCTTATGGCCCGCTTTCTGCAACGGATTCAAATCCCTCCGGCATTACGGGTTCTGTGCATCAGCTTATTGTTCAGTCAGAAGCTGTGCTCGTCACCATTGTATGGTGTGCGGTTGTGTCCTTCATCATCCTAAAAGTGGTTGATCTGGTTATCGGCCTACGCGTTACACCGGATGAAGAACTGGAAGGTCTGGATATGTCCCTGCATGGAGAACGCATTAACGACTGATCCTTCTGCAAGCACACTTTAATTCTAGCTTTTATACAAAGCCCTCTCCCAACTATTCGGGAGGGGGGTTTTTGTTTTTCTCATAAAAATATCATCACCCATTCATTTCAACGCCACAGTTTGCGATAATATTTTTTGGGAATAAAAAACGGCATCGGGTCGTTTTTTGATTCGTCCCTTTGCATGAGGTTTTATTTTATGAACTTTTCTGCACGTACTGGCTTGGCTGCGTTACTACTTGGTTGCGCAACTGCTCTTTCCGCTCCTAGCGCCCATGCACTGACGGCTAAGGAATGCCACGCAAAATTCAAAGAAGCCAAAGCGGAAAACACGCTTAACGGCCAGACATTTAAAGCATTTAAGGCTGCCAACTGTGATGCCACCACGGCAGAGGCTGCTCCAGCTGCAGCCAACAAACCGGCAGAAACCACACCAGAAGCTACCAAACCGGCTGCGCCTACTGCTGTAAGTGCTTCTGGTGCAACCTTCCCTTCTGCGGTCGATCCTCAGTATTCCAAGCTCAGCGCGGGTAAGGCCCGTATGAAAACCTGCCTGGATCAGTACCACACCAACAAATCCAGCAATGCCAATGGCAACATGAAATGGATTCAAAAAGGTGGCGGCTATTACAGCGAATGCAACAAGCGCCTGAAAGGCGAATAATCTAAAAGTTTGAGGCAGGAGAAATCATCTTCTGCCTCTCTTTTTTATATTAACGGCGTACCTGCTGTGCTGGCATCACATACAGCGTATGTGTGCGGTAAGATATCCAGACACGATGCGCGGCAAACCAATCTGATCCTAAAAGCATATCTACAGTATCATGCACGGGGGCAACTGTAAGAACCGGAGATTTTTCCTGTTCCTGCCCAATCTGAAACAAATGAAACTTATGCCAGTGATAAATCTGCTGGTGCCCATCTACTCCGGTTGTCATCCCACCCGGATCAGCCGCCAAGGCTTGGCGGGAAACACCAATACGCTCAGCCGCACCAATTGAGACAATGCGAGATCGCGCCCCACTATCCACCAGTGCCTTAAGCTTTGTGCCGTCTAGTGTAACTTCCGCCACCACCCGCTGGCCTGCTGCCTGTAACGGCACTGCCCGATAAATGTAACGCCATCCTTCTGGGCCATTGCAATCTGCTGAAGTGGCAGACCAGAAAGACAGCGTCCCGCCCGCCACATTAAATTCCACATCATAGCGAGAGAGCAGATCCCCTCCCATAAGGCCCTCTACTTCAGGCTCAGTTTGTGGAACTGCGGGTAATGTATCTACCGGAATGGAAACAGGCCCAAACTCGACATTCTGCACACGAAAGGATTTTACAATCGCATTGGGTACAATCCGCCCTATTCCCCCAGTGCCCCGCACAACCGTGTGCACGCTTTTATCCCGCTGGGCGGCGAAAAGTGAGGCAGCCTCTGGTGAAATAAGGCTTCCCTCCGAACCTGTATCTACAATCATGCTGACAGCATGCCCATTAACGCTTACAGGAATGTTTAGAAAACCCTGATCATTCCGTAACGCGACACGCGCTACCAGTTTATGGCACCAATCTGCCGCATAAGCTGAAGAAATACCACCAAACGGCACACTGGCCCCGCCACCTATTATTAAGGCGCAAGCAACTATTTGGCGTTTCATGCCAGCTCCCGCGCAAAACGGTCTGTCGCATTCAGCAACGCCGTTAAAATACCGGGCTCGAACAACGCATGGCCTGCGGCGTCAATCAATTGGAAATCGGCTTCCGGCCATGCTTTATGCAAATCCCACGCTGTGCGTACTGGCGTTGCCATATCGTAGCGCCCTTGCACAATCACTGTAGGAATATGGCGAATACGCCCTACATCCTGAATAAGCTGGCCCTCTTCCAACCAGCCCCCATGCACGAAGTAATGGTTTTCAATACGAGAGAAAGCCAGCGCGTAATCAGCCTCATCATGCTGCGTTTCCATTTCCGGGCACGGCAACAAGGTTAATGTGCGCCCTTCCCACAAGCTCCAAGCCCGAGCAGCTTCCAAACGAACGGCAGGATTATCTGATGTCAGACGCTTGCGGTATGCAGCCATCATGTCCCCCCGCTCTGCGGGCGGAATAGGTGCTAGAAAATCTTCCCACTTATCGGGGAAAAGCCAAGAGGCGCCTTCCTGATAATACCACAGCAATTCGGCACGCCGCAGGGTAAAGATACCGCGCAGCATCAGCGCAGTTACGCGGTTCGGATGTGTTTCGGCATAAGCCAGTGCAAGCGTAGAACCCCATGAGCCACCAAATACAGCCCATTTTTCTATCCCGCACATTTCTCTCAGACGCTCAATATCCGCAACCAGATGCCACGTTGTGTTTGCTTCCAACGAAGCATGAGGAAGCGAACGGCCACATCCACGCTGATCAAACAGCACAATACGGTAACGCGCCGGGTCAAACAGCCGCCGTTGAGAAGGTGAGCAACCCCCACCTGGGCCACCATGCAAAAATACAACCGGCACACCATCGGGGTTGCCACACTGCTCCCAATAAATCTGATGCCCTTCCCCCGTATCCAGATAACCATGAGCATAGGGTTCGATTTCGGGCCACGGTGCACGCAACGCCTGTATCATGCCGGTGTGTTCCTTATTTTGCATTCTGGGCTCATTGTGCACGCGGATGCGCCTGCGTCCAGACATCCAGCAAGCGGGCCTCATCTGCCAGTGTGTAACGCTGTGTGGTGGAAAGGCTGGCATGCCCAAGCAATTCCTGAATAACACGCAAATCTGCCCCGCCTTCCATCAGATGGGTTGCAAAAGAATGGCGCAAAGCATGCGGCGTTACGTAATCTGGCAAGCCAGAAAGATGCCGCCATTCTCGCATGGCTTTTTGGGCTATGGCGGGCTGGAGCCGCTTGCCTCTTATCCCTACAAAAAGCGGTGCATCTGGGGTTGGGGCTGGGTGGCGCCCGCGCCATGCTTCCAGCGCTTGCTGCACAACAGGCAGCACCGGCACAAGCCGTTCCTTGCCGCCTTTACCCAAAATACGCAGCACGTTACTGCTGCGCATTACGTCCAGATCTGCAATATTCAGGTTCAAGGCCTCGGAAATACGCAAACCGCATCCATATAAAAGTAGAAACAAAGCCGCATCTCGCTGCTGTTCCATGGGCGTATGCGCCAGATCAGAAATATCTTCTGGAGCCGCCAAGGCCTGATCTTTAGCCAAAGGCCGCGGCAGAGGCTTTTTGGTGCGCGGTGTGCTGAGCAACTGGATAGCCGGGTTTTCCACCCCTTGCCTGCGGGCCAGATACTTAAAGAAAGACCGCACAGCAGAAACACGGCGTGCACGTGTGCGGGTAGCCTGATCTGATGATGTTTTGCGGGCTGTTGGTTTACTGGCCTCGGCTTGCTCATAAGCCAGCCATGCACGAAAATCCCGCAAGCTGATTAAACCCAAGCCGACCATATCTGGCAAACCATCCAGATGGGTGGTCATAAACCCTAAAAAACGGGCCAGATCGCCTTGGTAAGCTTCAATTGTCAGGGGAGATGCCTGCTTTTCTACAGCCATCCACTCCAGAAATTTCTGAACAGCTTCTTCAGCAGTCATGATCTTCCTCTATCGGGCAGAAAGCTTTGTACGCTTTTTCTCCCCTGTTCTTTCCCTGTAGGCAGCATTACAACCGAATCCTGATGGCGCAGAAACCTTTTTCCCATATACCTTTGCAGGATTCTGGCAACTTAACGGCCAGCACTTCTGGCACTACACGCATTTCCGTGCTGCTCCCCATGCCTTTTGCTGGGCCTTTTGATTACCGCGCACCAGTAGATATGGATCTGCAACCCGGTGATATCGTTGTCGCCCCCCTGGGTAAGCGGCAGGAAACCGGCGTGGTGTGGGATACAACATCTTCGCTCCCTGCCGATCTGGCCCCACCGGCCACAGAAAAAAAGGTAGATGCGGCCCGCCTGCGTCCGGTTGTCTGTCGGCTGGATCTGCCTCCACTATCCGCTGAATTGCGCCAATTCATAGATTGGGTTGCTGCTTACACCCTCACCCCTCCGGGTATGGTGCTGGCCATGACCTTACGGCTGCATATGCGGGCAGCCCCTACCCCTACTATGGGGTGGGCTTTGGCAGAAAATCCTGATTTGGAGGCTTTACGCCTTACGCCTGCACGCCAAAAAGTGTTGGACCTTCTTGCTGATGGGAACCATCGCACCACCACAGATATTACCAATGCCACAGGTGTAAGTGCTGGTGTAGTGAAGGGACTTGCCAATACAGGCGTGCTGCGCCCTGTTTCCTTGGGGCCAGAACGCCCGTTTGGCCACCCCGATGCGCATTATAACCCGCCTATCCTAGAAGGTGAGCAACAGAGCGCAGCTATGGCTCTGCGCCAAACTGTTACGGAAAACCGTTTTTCCGTAACCCTGCTGGAAGGGGTGACTGGCTCTGGTAAAACAGAAATCTATCTGGAAGCCATTGCAGCCTGTCTGGAACAGGGCAAACAAGCCCTTATTCTTCTGCCCGAAATTGCACTTTCCGCCCAATGGATGGAACGTTTTTCCCGCCGCTTTGGTGTGCAACCTGCTGTATGGCACTCCGAAATTGGGCAACGCGCACGTAGGCTCACCTGGCTTGGCGCAGCAGATGGCTCTGCCTCTGTGATAGTCGGCGCTCGTTCTGCTTTATTTCTGCCCTTCCATAACCTCGGCCTGATTATTGTAGATGAAGAGCACGAAGCCCTGTTCAAGCAGGAAGAAGGCGTTATCTACAATGCCCGCGATATGGCCGTAGTGCGAGGGCGGCTGGCACGTTTTCCGGTTGTTGTGGTTTCCGCCACGCCTAGCTTGGAAACACTGGCAAATGTAGAAGCTGGCCGGTATCGGCATCTGGTTCTACCCACCCGGCACGGAGGAGCAGAACTGCCAGAAACCCGCGTGCTGGATTTGCGCGACCATCCCCCACCCAGAGGGCTTTTTCTCTCACCCGAGCTGGTGGAAGATATTGGCGCCACGCTGGAACGGCAGGAGCAGGTTATGCTGTTTCTCAACCGGCGCGGCTATGCTCCCCTTACCCTTTGCCGATCCTGCGGGCACCGTATGGAGTGCCCGCATTGCACGGCATGGCTGGTGGAACACCGCAACCGCAAGGTGCTCTCCTGCCATTATTGCGATCATACAGAACCTATGCCCCCCGCATGCCCGCAATGTGGATCAGACCACAGCCTGACCGCCATAGGCCCCGGTATTGAGCGGATTACGGAAGAAGCCCGACAGTTGTTCCCCGATGCGCGCTTGCTGGTGATGTCTAGCGATACGCTTGGAGGCCCAGCCGCCACAGCGGAAGCCGTGGCCAAAATCTCGCGCCGGGAAGTGGATCTGATTATCGGAACACAGATTGTTGCCAAAGGATGGCACTTTCCGCACCTCACTCTTGTTGGGGTAGTGGATGCAGACCTTGGGCTTGGTGGGGCAGACCTACGGGCTGGGGAACGCACCATTCAGCTTTTGCATCAGGTGGCGGGGCGAGCAGGCCGTGCATCCTCACCCGGTCGGGTTATTCTGCAAAGCTATACACCAGAACACCCGGTAATGCAGGCGCTGCTTTCGGGGGATTTTGATGCCTTTATGCAGCAAGAAGCTGCACAGCGTAAGCCGGGTTTTTGGCCCCCTTACGGGCGGTTGGCTGCCTTAATTGTAAGTGCAGATACACCTGTTGCCGCAGATGAAGCCGCAGCCCAACTGGGCCGCACCGCCCCTTATGGAGAAGGCATACAGGTGCTTGGCCCTGCCCCAGCCCCGCTGGCTGTATTACGCGGGCGGCACCGTAGGCGGCTGCTATTGCGCACGCACCGCAATATTGCGGTACAGCCTATCCTGCGCCGCTGGCTAGGCATGGTAAATCTGGCCAGAAACGCCAAAGTGGACGTGGATATAGACCCCGTTTCTTTTCTCTAACGTTTCTGAGCGCTTCGCCTAAAAAAGCTTACTTTTTTGCTGTTGCGGTATCGTTTGCAGGCTTAGCGGTGCTTGTCAGCACTGTGGAAATTGTGCTGCGCAGCACCATAACACGCACGTTTGGCGCGATTTCCACTTCCACTTCTTCCGAATCATCCTTGGAACGCTGCACAATACCCACAACGCCACCTGCCGTTACAATCCGGTCTCCACGGCGGAGGGCCTTCAGTTCTGCTTTAAGCTGCTTTTGCTGCTTTTGCTGAGGGCGGATGAGCAAAAAATACATAATCACAAAAACGGCCACAAACGGCAGGAAGGACATCAGGCTAGAGCCCCCACCGGCACCTCCGACACTCTGGGCATAGGCGGCGGGAATAAGGAAATTGGACATCAAGCAGACTTTCCTGAAAGGCGTGTTGCGAAAACAGAGAAAGTGACCATAATTTTCAATCCTCGTGCGTCAAGCACCTGCGCGGATGAAAACGCCTTCCGCCCGTATTTTATAACCAATATCGGCGACAAACAGGATAGATACCCAGATGGACACACCAACACTCCCTGTTCTGGAACGCATTGCCTCTGCTCTGGAGCGGCTTTCTCCTCCCCCCGCCACGCTGGAAGGCGTGGATAAAGCCGATGCCTTTGTCTGGCTGCCAGAACGTGGGCGCCTTCTGCCTGTTCCGCATGTTGCACACGTACCGGTTGATCTGCTGTGCGGGGTGGATCTGCAACGCAAGATCCTGATTGAAAATACAGAGCACTTTGCCCGTGGCCTACCTGCCAACAACGCCATGCTCTGGGGTGCGCGCGGCATGGGCAAATCCTCACTGGTGAAAGGCGCGCATGCCTTGGCCAATCAGGTTGATGGCAAACCGTGCGCCCCCGGCAAGGGCGCTATTGCTCTGATTGAAATCCAGCGTGAAGATCTGGCAACCCTGCCACTGCTGCTCAGCCTGCTGCGGGAAAACCTGCGCCGCTTTATTCTGTTCTGCGATGATCTGTCCTTTGAAAAGGAAGACCGGGATTACAAGGCTCTTAAATCTGTTCTGGATGGTGGTATTGCCGGGCGGCCAGAAAATGTTCTGTTCTATGCAACCTCCAACCGCCGCCACCTGATGCCGCGCGATATGATTGAAAATGAACGCGCAACCGCTATTAATCCCTCCGAAGCAACAGAAGAAAAAGTCTCGCTTTCAGACCGGTTTGGCCTGTGGCTTGGTTTTTATGCTTGTGAACAGGATACGTTTGCAGACATGGTGCGGAGCTATGCGCGTGAACGTAATCTGACCATTGATGATGAGAACCTGATGGCCCGTGCCAATGAGTGGGCGATTACACGCGGAAGCCGCTCTGGACGGGTAGCTTTCCAGTTTATTGAGGACCTGACGGCAGAGCTTACAGAACATTAATTTCTGTCAGCTATGCGCTCCTGTCTTGCTTCTTGCGTCACGATGAGTTGAGATAGCATTCGCAACAGCGGCATCAAAACGGCGCCGCACAGGTATTCTTTGTGATTTGAGGCGAAATGGATCAGACCGCTCAGACCGATTCCTCCACCCCTGCACTGGCTGTTGAAGCCAGAAAGGGTAAAATAGATCTGCGGCGCGTCAGATCCAATCCAGACTACTGGTACCCTGTTGCATGGTCGCGGGAGCTAAAACCCGGCAAAACCATTGGCACGCGTTATGCTGGCATGCCTATTGCCTTGGTGCGCCCGGATGAAGGCCCTGTATTTGCGCTGGAAGACCGCTGCGCCCACCGGCAGGTGCCGCTTAGCAAAGGCACGGTGGAAGGTGCCTCGGTTAAATGCTGCTATCATGGCTGGGCCTATGGCCGCTCTGGCCGGTGCATTGATGTGCCTTATCTGGGCAAAGGCAAGCTTCCTAACGGGGTGCGTACATTCCCCTGCCGGGAACAGGACGGCATGATCTTTGTTTTCCCCGGTGATCCGGAAAAAGCAGACACCGTGCCCCTGCCTACACATTTGGCACGCGCCAGCAACCCAGCTTACAAAACCCGCTACTTTGGCACCACCATTGGTTGCCACTACAGCTTCATGCATGAAAATCTGATGGATATGAATCATCAGTTCATGCACTCCAAACAAATGGGGCAGATGAAACCCCGTTTTCTGGGCCAAAAGCGTGAGCCAAAGCTAGTGGAAGCCCGTTATAGCTTTGCCCGCACTGGCGGCAAACAGCCTTTTGGTGAAGCGCTGATTTTTGGTGAACGCCGCGATTCTTCGGAAAAATTCCAGCATCGCGATGTCATGACCATTCGTACGGAATATCCGTATCAAACCTTGCGTATCCAAACCGGAGATGAAGACCCGGTAATGGATTTGTGGATTGTTTATGTACCGCAAAGCGCAGATGAGCTGACCAACCGCACCTTTGGCCTGCTGTCCGTTAAACGGCCTAAAATAGGTGGGTTGCTGGATATTGCATGGCCTTTCCTTGTTGCCTTTACCAACCGCATTTTTGCCGAAGACCGTGAGATTGTGGAACTGGAGCAAAATGCATGGCGCGAACTGGGCGGTGACCACAACGTAGAGGTTTTTCCCGTTATTAACGCCCTGCGTGAACTTCTGACCGAATGCGGTATTCCCCCAGAACCAGCGCAAACACCTCAACCCAATGCCTGATACTGCCCCGACCGAACTGGAAGCCCCACCCTATCACCTGCGCCCACTTTGCGCGCAGGATGCTCCTGCCCTCCATCATCTGGTGAATGATTGGGAAGTGGTGCGGATGCTCAGCCGCCTGCCTTTTCCCTACCCGCGTGAACTGGCCGATAGCTGGATAGCTTCCACGCAGCAGATGCAGCAAAAGGGTGAAGGATATCATTTTGCCATTCTGGATAAGGATGGCACTTTTATTGGTTGTATTGGCTTGGGTATTCAAACCCCAGCCAATTCTGCACGCATTGGGGTGCTGGGCTATTGGATTGGCCGCCCCTATTGGGGGCAAGGCATTGCAACATGTGCAGCAGCACGCATCACCAGTTGGGCGCTGGCGCATCTGGAAATTTCCTGCATCCGCGCAAATGTAGCGGTTGATAATATTGCCTCTGCCCGCGTGCTGGAGCACATCGGTTTTCAGCAAATCGGAACAGACAAACAAGTTTTTGCCTCCCGCGGCAGCGAACAACCTATGCTGGTTTTTGAAACCACGCGCCATATGCAGGATGCACGCCGCGGCTCTGCATCCGCCACCACATCATCAGCCCCCAAAAAGCTGGTTCTGGTTTCCGCCGCAGCACTTATTGATACACAAGGCCATATTTTGCTTGCCCGCCGTCCGGAAGGAAAAAGCATGGCGGGCCTGTGGGAATTTCCGGGTGGCAAAATAGAAGCAGGCGAAACACCAGAAGCCGCTTTGGTGCGCGAACTGCATGAAGAGCTGGGGCTTGATATGTCCCGCGCCTGTTTGGCGCCGTTTACCTTTGCATCCCATTCTTACCCGACATTTAATTTGCTCATGCCGCTTTATGTGTGTCGGCGCTGGCAAGGTACACCTATCCCTAAGGAAGGGCAGAAACTGGCATGGGTTGCGCCGCAAGACCTGCGCAAATACCCTATGCCCGAAGCAGATCTACCGTTTATTCCGCTGCTTCAGGCTTTGCTTTAAACATTCAGGAATAGATTGGGCCTTCTCTATTGGCCCTCTGTAATGCCTACTCCCGGCTATACAAATCCTGCACACGCACAATATCGTCCTCCCCCAGATAGGGGCCAGACTGCACTTCTATCAGCGTAAGGGGGATACGGCCGGGGTTTTCAAGGCGGTGCAACATACCCAGCGGCAAGTAAACGCTTTCATTTTCCCGTACGAGAATTTCCTCATCTCCTCGGGTTACAAGAGCTGTGCCTTCCACCACCACCCAGTGCTCCGAGCGATGGAAATGCTTTTGCAAGGAAAGTTTCTGCGCCGGGTTCACCACAATACGCTTAACCTGAAAACGATCCCCTTGGGTAAGACCCTCGTAAAACCCCCACGGCCTATATGTGCGCGCATGGTGCGTTGCCTCTGTGCGGCCTTCTGATTTCAGACGCTCAACAATGTTTTTAACATCCTGCGCCCGATCCTTCCGGGCAACCATAACGGCATCCTGCGTTACCACAATGGTCAGATTTTCAACACCAAGCGCAACGGTTAGGGTGCCATCTGTACGGATGTAGGAATCATGCACATCCTCCAGCATCACATTGCCATAAACTGCGTTGGCGTTTTTGTCTTTCGTGCTGAGTTCCCACAGGGAATCCCAGCTTCCGATATCGGACCACCCAAAATCGGCGGGCACCACAGCCGCTTTATCCGTGCGTTCCGCAACTGCATAATCCACTGAAATATCAGGAGATTTTTTAAAACTTTCCACGTCCAGACGTTCAAAATCCATATCTGTCTGGCGTTTTTCTACAGCTTGGCGCACGCATTCGTATAATTCGGGTTCGTATTTTTGAAGCTCATGCAAAAACGTGCACGCACGGGCAACAAACATGCCCGAATTCCACAAATACTTGCCACTCTCTAAAAAATGGTGCGCTGTTTGCGCATCCGGCTTTTCAACAAACCGAGCTACACGGCACACGCCAGAAAGGCCGGAAAGAGGCGCTCCTTCCTCTATATATCCATACCCTGTTTCCGGACGGGAGGGCTTCATGCCAAACGTGACGACATATCCGGCTTGGGCTGCCTGAACAGCACTTTCCAGCGCCTTATACAAACACTGCGTATCCGTTATAGCGGCATCTGCCGCCATAACCCACAACACGGCATTCGGGTCTTTTTCCGCTGCCAAAAAAGCAGCCGCCGCAATGGCTGGGGCAGAATTACGGCCAACAGGTTCTAGCACAATACGAGCATCTTGCACGCCCACATCCCGCAGTTGTTCTGCTATAATAAAACGGTGCTCGGCATTGCAGATCACAACCGGCCCGCACAATTTGGCGGCTACGCCACGCAGAGCTGTTTCCTGTAACAAGGTTTTTTCTGTCAGCAATGGCCAAAACTGTTTGGGATAACTTCCGCGAGAAACTGGCCACAGACGGCTGCCTGAACCACCAGAAAGAATAACAGGCACAACCTCCTGCCCATTGGCTACATGCACAGAAGTGGCTGTTTCTTTCTTAGCGGACATGCATAAATCCATCAGATTTTTGAAATATTCGTCCAAGTTAAATCACCGCAAGCCTGTTTTGTGAAGGCTGCATGCACAGAACTTGACGATAGCGGATATCCGGGCTTACCCTGCTTGCCAGCAAGGTGTTGAGCCCTGCCCTCGTGATTTGTAAGGCCGGCTTGCGGCGAGGTAAAAGAAACGCGCTAAAGAGGCTCTGACACGGCATTTAGCCGGCTGTCATGGTTTCCACGGTCAATTTAAGAGATTGAGCTGCTTTGGCAGGCACATATGGGCCTGTCTGCTGCTTGGTCTGACACGCCAGAACCGGATACAAAGACCCATGAGTGACAACAAGATTGCATTTTCTGAAGCGTGGCGCCCCGCAACCCGTCAGCTCCATGCTGGTGTGGAACGCACGGAATATGGTGAAACCAGTGAAGCCGTGTTTCTGACCTCCGGCTTTGTTTACGATAATGCCGAACAAGCTGCCCGCACCTTCCGTGGTGAGGAAGACCACTATCAGTATAGCCGCTTTGGCAACCCTACAGTTGCAGCTTTGGAACGCCGGCTGGCAGATCTGGAAGGCGCAGAAGCCTGCGTAGCAACGGCTACTGGCATGGGTGCTGTATCCTCCGCCCTGCTAAGCCACGTTAAAGCCGGGGACCGAGTGGTAGCTTCTCGCGCACTGTTTGGCTCCTGCCACTGGATTGTTGCCAACCTTCTGCCCCGTTATGGCGTAGAAACCGTTTTTGTAGATGGCTGTAATCTGGACGAATGGGCAAAGGCACTTTCCAAGCCCACCGCCGCCGTACTGCTGGAAAGCCCATCCAACCCCATGCTTGATATTCTGGATATCCAAGCCATTTCAGATCTCGCCCACAAGGCAGGCGCGATTGTGGTGGTGGATAACGTGTTTGCTTCCCCTGTTTTCCAAAAGCCTCTCCAGTTGGGCGCGGATGTTGTTGTCTATTCCTGCACCAAGCATATTGATGGCCAAGGCCGCGTGCTCGGCGGTGCCGTGCTTGGCCGGAAAGACTGGATTACAGAAACACTTCAGCCTTTTACCCGTAATACGGGCAACGCGCTTTCTCCTTTCAACGCATGGGTCATGCTCAAGGGGCTGGAAACACTTTCCCTGCGCGTCAACGCCATGGCAGCCAATGCCGCAGCCGTTGCTGATTATCTGGCATCTGCCCCCGGTATTGTAAGCGTGCGCTATCCGGGCCGGGCCGATCATCCGCAGTATGAACTGGCTAAACGCCAGATGAGCGGCAGCGGAAGCCTGATTGCCTTTGAAGTAAAGGGCGGCCAGAAAGGCGCGTTTGCGTTCATGGATGCCTTGAAGCTGATTGCCATTTCCAACAATCTTGGAGATGCACGCTCTCTGGTCACACACCCTGCCACAACCACACATTCCAAAGTGGGTGCAGAAGACCGCGCAGTGTTGGGCATTACGGATGGCGCCATTCGCTTTTCCGTTGGGCTGGAAGACAGCGCAGATCTGATAGATGATCTCGCCCGCGGTGTTGCTGCCCTTCAGGCTCTTTAAACAATACCAGCATTTTCCCTCCCCTCCGCCGTAACAGGATCGGGAGGGAGAATGCTTGGCATAACAGATGGGTTCGTGATAGGTGCAACCACCATCCCGTACCATAAACAGGATATTCCATGCCCGACTGGGCCACTTCTCCCCTTTTGCAAGATCCAGAAGAAGCCATGAACGAGCTATTCTCCTCACTGCCCGTCTATGAGGCCGTTACGGAGCATGTGCGCGTACAGGTACAGGTGTTCTGGCTGCCAGATCAATCCGAACCAGATGAGCATTCCTACTGCTGGGCCTATCGTATCCGTATTGGCAATGATGGTACCCAGCCTGTGCAACTTCTGGAACGTACATGGCACATTACGGATACAGCCGGGCACACAGAATATGTGCACGGTTCTGGCGTAGTGGGAGAACTGCCGGTTATTCAGCCCGGTGCGCTTTATGAATATACCTCCGGGGCATCCCTTACCACGCCGGGCGGATTTATGAGCGGACACTACCTGATGCAGGATAAAAGCAGCGGCAGACGGTTTGATGTCAGCATTCCTGCTTTTAGCTTGGACAGTCCTTTTCTGCTCCGCCAGATTCACTAATCCGCCCCATTCATATCCCTATTTTTTCTGGAGTGTGGCATGAGCGTGCCTCCGTCTGATACATCTAAGCGCCCAACACAAGCAGAAGCAGAACAGGCTGTACGCACCCTGTTGCGCTGGGCTGGCGATAATCCGGATCGTGAAGGCCTGCACGATACCCCCGCCCGTGTTGCCCGCGCTTACACCGAATTTTTCTGCGGGTATGAAATTGACCCCGCAGCCCTGTTACGCCGCACCTTTTCCGAAGTGGAAGGGTATGATGAAATTGTGCTGCTGCGTGATATTCGCTTTGAAAGCCACTGCGAGCATCATTTAGCCCCCATTATTGGGCGGGCACATGTTGCCTATCTGCCGCGCCAGCGCGTTGTAGGTATTTCCAAACTGGCACGCGTGGTGGATGCCTATGCCAAGCGTCTGCAAATTCAGGAACGGCTCACGGCACAGATCGCCAATACCATCAATGATGAATTGGAACCGCACGGGGTTGCCGTTATTATTGAATCTGCCCACGAATGCATGACAACACGCGGTGTGCATAAACCCGGTGTTTCCATGGTAACCAGTACTATGCTGGGCGTTTTTCGGGAAAATTCAGACACACGGCGTGAACTCATGGCAATGCTGAACCGCCCAGCCGTCTGCGAATACTAAAAAAGACTTCTCTCCCACTATAAAATAGATGGGAGAGAAAAGACTTTGGGCCTTAAATACTTACGTTTGCACCCAGTACCTTAAGAAACTGAGCCAGCCACGCTGGGTGCGCGGGCCATGCGGGCGCTGTTACAAGCTCCCCATCCGTTACGGCTTCCGTTACCGGAATATCAGCGTAAGTGCCGCCAGCCAGTTCCACATCTGGGCGGCAGGCTGGGTAAGCTGAAACTTCACGCCCCTTGATAATACCCGCAGCGGCTAAAAGCTGTGCCCCATGGCAAATTGCGGCAATAGGCCTATCGGAAAACGCTTTTACAATTTCCAATACCCGCGCATTCAGACGCAGATATTCAGGCGCACGCCCACCAGGAATAATCAGCCCCAGATATTCATCCGTATCAATGGCATCAAAGTCTGCATTGAGCACAAAAGCATGGCCGGGCTTTTCGCTATATGTCTGCGCACCTTCAAAATCATGAATGGCCGTCAGCACCTTATCGCCCGCTTTTTTGCCGGGGCAGACCACGTCCACCTTATACCCCACCATCAGCAGGGCCTGATAAGGCACCATAATTTCATAGTCTTCTACGTAATCACCTGCCAGCATCAGCAGTTTGACATCATCAGTCATGATGACCGTTCCCTTTCAAGCCTTCGCGCAAACGCGGCATCAACTCCACAAAGTTACAAGGGCGGTGGCGGCTATCAAGCTGGAAAACCAGAATGTCATCCCACCCATCCTTCACAGCCCCCGTAGAACCTGGCAGCGCAAACAGATACGTGCCACCAGCCACACCAGCCAACGCACGAGACTGAATGGTGGATGTACCGATCTTGCGATAAGACAGCATACGGAACAGCTCGCCAAAGCCTTCAATGCGTTTTTCCAACACGCTTTCAAAAGCCTCTGGTGTCACATCACGGCCAGTTACGCCTGTGCCGCCATTTGTAATAACAACATCCACCTGCGGATCAGCAATCCATTTGCGCAGTTGTGTGGCTATCTTGTCTGCATCGTCCGAGATAATGGCCCGATCAGCCAGCACATGGCCCGCACCTTCAAGCCGCGCAACAAGCGCTGCCCCAGAGGTATCTGTTTCTAGCGTGCGCGAATCCGAAACGGTAAGCACTGCAATACGAACAGGAAGAAACGGCAGGTTGGTATCGATTTTAGACATTGAGAGAATCTTATCTCCATAATTCTGATGCAGAACTGCACCATATGGCCGTAATAATGGCCTATTTTTATATAAAAAATCCATTAAACTGCACAACAGCGTCTACAATCGCATAAAAATTGCTTTAGAAAACGGGAACCGCAGTATCCCGAAACCCAAGGCCACACTTTTTTCTGCTGAAATATGAGGTGGCCGAAAGAAATAAAAATCAAGGGAACATGATTAAACGCCTTCACCTCCATTTTCCTTTTCGCGCTTTATGGCTGACCTGCCTGCTTATTCTGTCTTTTTTTGTTGTTTTACCTGCGCATGCACAGTTGCTGACAGGTGGAAACAGCGCCGTGGGCCTTTGGCCCAGCTTGCAGGTAGATAACGAAGCCGATCAGGTAGAAGATCCCGGCCCGCTTTTTTCTGCACCCTATGGCAAGGATCATTTTTTTGGAAACTGGTGGGGCGCGCAGCCTTGGCTGCTCAACCACGGCATTCATATTCTGGCAGATGTGCATGAAGAACTTGCAGGCAACTTTAGGGGCGGCCGCAGAAAAGGTGTGGATAATGCCGGACAGGTGGGTGTGGAGCTTGATGTAGACTGGGGCAAACTCACCAATGCCGACATCATGAAAGGGTTCTGGACCCACATGATGGTGGTAAACGGGCATGGCCGTAACCTGAGCACAGATTACATTGGGGATTCACTCGGCGGCGTGCAGCAGATTTATGGTGCACGTGGTAACGTGGTGGCCCATCTTGTTTACCTGTATGGTGAACATGCTTTTCTGCACAACCATATCGATATCAGCGCTGGCTGGATTCCGGTTGGCAGCTTTTTTGCCGCCTCCCCGCTGTTTTGTATGTACATGAACGTTGCCATGTGCGGGAACCCAGCCCCCACCAAATACACAGAAGGCGCACGAGACTGGCCGTCTGGTAACCTCGGCTTTGTTGCGCGCGTTATGCCCACAAAACAAACCTATATTATGGCAGGCCTGTTTGCTGTTTCCCCCCATGCTTATAACGGCGGCATTTCTGGCTGGGCTTGGGCGCAGGATGGGTTGGGCAAGTTTTCCTCCCCAGTTGAAATTGGCTGGCTGCCTTCTTTCGGGCGCAACCATCTGGTGGGCCACTATAAGGCTGGGTTTGGCTACGATAACTCCAAATACAAAAATCTGCTGAATGACGTAAACGGCAATGCATGGGTGCAAACCGGCGCACAACCGCAATACGAGGCAGGCCGCGCAAGTGCATGGTTTATGGCTGACCAGATGCTGATGCGGAATGGTGATGGCCCAACCAATGGCCTAATCGCACTGGCCGGTTGGATGTGGTCTGATGGTAAAACCACAGCCATGTCTCACCACGTATGGGCCGGTATGACAGAAACTGGCGCAGCATGGGGCCGCCCCAATGATAGCGTTGGCGCCATGTTCCAGTGGATGACTATGAGCCGCGCCTCTGTTCTGCAACAGGAAGCTGCATTAGCTGCTGGCGTGCCCTTCCCCGATAACCAGTGGGGCAAGGTGTGGGGTATTCAAACCCACGAAAACATCTACGAAGTGTTTTATAACGCACACGTTGCCAATGGCATGTCTTTGCAGCCGGACTTCCAGTATATCAACCGCCCCGGTGGTTCCACCGTGTTCCATGATGCTGCCGTTATGGCCCTTCAGTTCAACGTGGTGATGTAAAACTTTCTTGCGGGCGCAGGCTTAACATCCTGCCCCGCAATGGCGCGAACAGTTCCGCATGGCATGTGAGAATAAGAATCTGAAAGCGCTTTGCGGCTTCTGCCAGCACATCAAACAAACGTTCCAGCCGCATTGAATCTGCAAAACTCAGCGCATCATCCAGCACCAAAATAGCTGGAACACCGCGTGCATGCAGCATTTCAGCAAACCCCAAACGCACCAGAACAGCTATCTGCTCGCGCGTGCCATCAGAAAGATCTGCCACATCTTCCCGCTGAGTGCGCGAAAGGGCAGCTACTCCAAAATCTGCATTCATTTCCAGTGCAGCGCCAGGAAACAGAGCTGAAAATGCAGGCTGCATGGTTTTCACCAGCGGCCCCATATAGCGTGCTGTTTGCTCCTGCTCCGCCTTGCTTAAAACCTGATCCAGCAAAACAAGGGCAGATCTATCTCGCGTGCAGGCGGCCTCTTCCATATTCAAGCGCTGCTGGTGCCGGTCTGCCTCTGCTATGCGCTCATCCAGCCCTTCACCTTCCGCGCCACGCACACGGGTTTCGCGTTCACGTATATCTTCACGCAGCCGGGCTATGGTTTCGCCATCCGTTTTCTGGGCCTGTTCACGCCGTTGAATACCACTTTCCACTAGGCTAAGAGGCTGTTCTTTCTGGCGTGCCTGCTCACAATGCTCCAAGGCGGCTTGTGCTGCTTGCTGCTCCTGCTGGCAGGCCTGCTTGCGTTGGACTAATGCTGCATCGGGCTCACGCTCCTGCCAGAGCGCCAGTTCACGCTGCACACGGGCTAGCCCGGATACCTGCTGCTGTTGTGCCGCACTGGCTTTATCCAACGCCGTTTTGGCTGTTATCAACACCTGTTGCGCATCACGCTCTTTTTCTCGCGCTTGATCTACCGCTACGGCTGCATCCTGCTCCTGCTGCACGGCTTCATCTGGCTGACAATTAAGATCACATTCCTCAGCACTTCCGATCTGGCTGGCCAGATTTTGCGCCAAGGCCTGTTTTTTCTGTGTGCATGCTGCTTCTTCTCTAGCCAGAACCTGCCGCAATTCCAACAGAACCTGATCAGGGGATGCGCTCTTTTTATTGGGCACTGTAGCAGCAAAAACGGCCTTAGCTTCCTTAAACTGACGTTCCGCCAAGCAGCGCTTTTCGTAATGTTGCTCGGCTTCTTCTGCATTTTGGCAACCAGCCTGTTGCAAAATATCTGCTAATGCTGCTTGGGCTGTCTGAAGAGCCTGCTGCAATTCAACCGTATTTCCCCCAACCGAAGGGGTAATAATAAACCGGCCAATACCTTCAATCTGAAGTTCAGCAGGAGCATGCAGCAGGCTTTTACCAGATGCGCAGACTTGACCATTTAACAGAACATGTTGGGAAGCTTGCGGCAGCAAATCCATTTCCAGCACAGTGGCTTGCGCTTGCAACTGTTGTTCCAGCGTTGCCACTTTCTGGGCGGCTTTACGCACGCGCTGGATTTTGGCTTCGTCCATAGGCAACGCATCAAAAACGGCCTGCGCCTGTTCTATTTGGACAAAAGTTTCCTGCACATGCTTTAGGTTTTCACGCTGGCGCAAAAGTGCTGCTTCCATGTGCAGCACTTCGCGCTGCTGCATGCCATGATGCAAAACAGCACGCCGCACCTGATGGCGCTGTACTGCCTTAAGGCATTCAGCCTGAGCAGCCTGATACCGCAAATTGGCAACTTTTTCGTGTTCTGCCAGTTCTGCAAGATCTTGTTTACTGTCCGAAATGAGTTGCTCTAACCGCGCGCATTCGGCCCGGTGCTCTTGCCGCCGTTCCTCTTCATCTCGAATATTCTGCAACTGCTGCACTGCTGCGGCTTTTCTGGCCTGCGCGGCTTTTTCCTCTGCGTCCAAGTTTCGCAGGCGGTCTCGTACGGCCCGCAGTTTATGTAGTTCTTGTTCTTCCTGTTTTTGCCGTTCTGGGTTTTCCTGCTCACGTAACATACGGCGTGTTTGTTCTAGTAAAACCAGATCTTCTTCCAGCGCAGCACGCTTGGCATGCAGGCTTTTCAACGTTTCTGCTGCTTTGGCCTGATCTTCCAGAAGCTGCTTATAACGCCCTGTGGGTTTTCCTGTAGTGGCGGTTTGTAACTGCCCCAACCGGGCCTTTACACGCTCCAGCATAGCCCCCGCTGTAGCAATACCGGTAACTTCCTGAATACCTTGTTCCAAACAGTTCTGAATACTGGAGCGGCCTGCATTGTTCAGAACGGGTGCAGCAAAACTTTCCCCTTGGCGTACTAAAAGAGCATTCCACAAACCTGTTGCTTCGCTTTTGCCGTTTTTCTCCAACTCCAGCAGAGCATTCAGGCGTTCTTCTGCTGTATCCCCATCAAAACGCTCCTGCCCCAGATTAAGACGCGCAAACGCGCCCTTCATGAAGCGTTTTTCCAACCAGCAGGACTGACCACTCCATTCAAACCCGACGCCAATATGGGGCGCACCGCCGCCATAGGGCTGCATGTCTTTTACAGATTGGGCTTTGGAACCATGGCGTAGGGTTAGTGCTGCCCGTAGAGCCATCAACAATGTAGATTTACCGGCCTCATTCGGGGCGACCAGCACATTCAGCCCATCGCCCAACCCTTCCAGACGCACTGGTGATGTAAACCGACGCACACATTCAAGCTGGATATCTGTTAGAATCATGCTGCGGCACCTTCTACTTCGTGCCAGAACAGGAACAGCCTTTGCAGGGCCTCCCTTGCCACGGCACCTTCCTCCCCCCCCCGCTCAACCATTTGTAGCAGTTCTTGGGCAGCCACCTTTACCGTTGCTGAGGCTTCAAGCCGCTCCATATCCTGTGCGCCTGCAACCAGTTGGGGAGCGCCGGTTATACGTAAACACGCCACCGCACTTTGTAAGCGCGAGAGAATAACACTTTCGTATTTACGCAAATCATCCACACCCAGCAGGCCAGAAACTTCCAGCCATGCCATAACAACACTAGGATTATCCGGATTTATACTTCTTACACGGGCTTCCAATGCTTCAATATCTTCACCATTGGTCAGCACAATATCTTCCAGTTTGCGCCAGAGATACTTACCCGTTCGATGCCGAGAAATAACAGGTTGAGCACATGGACCATCTACTGACACAACCAGCGTTTCTCCGCCGCCTGCGCCACCTGTTACAAAACGGTCTGTTTCCGGGGTGCCAGAATAACAGGTGTGCGCATCAATCTGGCAAAAGCCGTGCCAATCTCCCAACCCCAGATAGGCAAGCCCAGCCTGCTTTGCCCGATCCAGCGCAATAGGGTTATGCTCGGCTTCCTGTCCATTACTAAACCCGACAACAGATCCATGCGCCAATCCAATGCGCAAGGCTTCTGGCGGGGTGGCCGCATCATTCATATAATCGGTGAGATCAGAAAGCGTATGCCGCCGCTTGAGCACAGCAGGCAGCAACCACGCATTATATGTTTTATCTATTTCCACCGCTTGTGGGCATGTATGCAGATGCACATTGTCTGGCACCGCATCTTCACGCCTTAAACGTGCCCACACACCCTCTGCCGTATCCGCATCATGGTTACCGGGAATAAGATGCCACTGCACATCGGGAAACTGCCGCATCCGCTCCATGGGTTGATGCAATGTGCGTCTTTCTGGTGTTTCGTGCTCATAAATATCGCCCGCCACCAATACGCAGGTCACCCCTTCCTGCCGCGCCAAAGCGCCAATCGTGCGCACAACATCTACACGCGCGGCCTGTAACGCACCCAGTGTATCATCATCTGCAAAACTAAATGTCTTGCCGATCTGCCAATCTGATGTGTGGATAAATTTCATGAATTCTGGCGCACTCCATCACGCAACTGGCAGAAAAATTTCACTTTTCCATGACATACCCAGATCGTGAGCAGCCATCCCTTAACCTCACTTCATCTTATCATTAGGTTAGATATAATTCACACCCTCGCCATCTGGCCTGACCCGCGTTAAGCGCAACCCCCCTCATCACTCATGGCATCACGCCAAAGATTATATTTTATTTTAAGAAGCATGCTGATACTGCGAGATTCGCTCTCACCCACCTTGTCTGGCCGGAAATGGCATGCCCCCTAATATGAAGCAAAGAGGTTAAAGACAGAGCAGACATGACAACAGAAACACCGGCAGCATTCCGTATGGGATCTTGGAAGACACTGTTTCTTCCCCTGCCACGCAGCATCTTCGCACATGGCTGGTTTCTGTTTTGTCTGCGCACGTGGCTGTCTGCTGTTCTGGCGCTTGCCACAGCTTTCTGGCTCCAGCTTTCCTCCCCCGGTTCTGCTGCTGTTACTGTTATGATCTTGGCGCAGCCCACACGTGGGCAGGTGCTCTCCAAAGCCCTTTACCGGCTGGCTGGCACAATTATTGGGGCATTTGTCGCGCTGTTTTTAACCGCCTGCTTTAATCAAGAACGTGGGGTTTTTCTGGGCGGCGTGGCGCTATGGCTAACGTTATGCACCATTATGGGCACATTGGAGCGAGACTTCCGTGCCTATGCAGCCATGCTTTCTGGCTACACCGTAGCCATTGTGGGCATTAGCTGTATTGATAACCCGGCTTCTATTTTTGATGTCACCGTTAACCGTGTGTCGGCCATTGTCGTTGGCATTGCAGCCACCGCTGCCATTAACGATGTATTTGGGTCTCCCACCGCGTTTGAAAAACTGGCAGCCAATCTGCGCCGCACGGGTGAAATGGTGCAACGTATTGCGCGTGATGCCATAGCAGGCCACGGCGTACCAGATGACATGACATGCGCGGGGCTGGCTGGCGAAATTATTGCCCTGACATCTCAGGTTTCCTTTGCCAAAACCGAGCTTGCTGATGCCAAGCTGCGCCTTGCAGGTGCGCGCTCCGCCATGGTGGCCTTGCTGGAAATGCTAACCTGTAGCCGTGCCATTGCCAATGTGCTGCGCCGGGGCAACATCTCTGGCCCCATACTCAAACATATTCGCACATCATTTGGAGATGGCACTCCGGTAGAATCTCCCCTTCAAGCTGTGCATGATCTGGAAGATCTGGCCAAGGAAGCCCACGCAGAGGAAGCATCTCTTGGCCCAACGCTGGATGAAGCGTGGCTGATTGAACGTTCCATGGCGCTTCTGTCCGATGCGCGTTGGGCAGCAGATGGCATAGATGCGCTCCAACATGGGCAACGTGCTCGCACACAGGCGCCAGAACTCAAGATTGATCAGCATCATGATGTTATTGCGGCCCTACTCAATGGCTTGCGCACCCTGATTGGATTTTCCGTTGCGGCCGGGCTGTGCATTATCTCTGATATTCCCGCCACTTACAGCGCGCTGTCTCAGGTTGCCATTATCCTCACCTTGGCCGCCACCACTTACAATGCGCGCGGTTTTGGTATGGGTGCCCTTATAGGTACGCCTTTGGCTATTGCCGTGGCCGCAGTGCTGAACTTTGGAGTGCTGCCCCACGGTGCAGACATGCCTTTTCTGGCAATGGCTATTCTCCCCATTATCTTTGGCGGTTGCTTACTGCTGATGAACCCCAAAACAGCCACTATCGGGTTTAACGCGGGTGTCTTTTTCTTTGTGATTTTGGGAGTGGCGAACCAACAGAACTATGAACCCTCTGCGTTTATAGACCGCAACGTGTTGTACCTGTTTGCAGCCATTATTATCTTTATCTCACTGGTGCTGTTGTTGCCCCCTTCTGCCACAGGTAGGCGCTTCCGAGTTGGCATTACCATCGGGCACGATTTGCTGCTTCAGTTTGAAGGGCATGGCGAACAAGCCGGTTCCGCCCTTATCAGCCGCCATTATGATCGGCTCTGCCGCATTCTGGAATGGAACCGCTACCTGCCTAACAACAAGGCAAAACAGCGCGTTTTCTCCCGCCTTGCCAGTTTAGATGAACTGAACGTGGAACTGGCCCGCGCACGCCGCCATTTGCAACGCGCCGCCACTATTCCCGCCATTCGGCTGGATGCGGAATCCGCCTACCGCGCCACCATTATCTACAACGTGGATTCAGCACTTTACCGCATGAAGCGCAAAGCCCGCGTTCTGCTTGATCACTCCATCAACCTGCCACATGGCCAGATGGCTACAGCCCTTGCTGCCGTATCCGCCATGGTTGGCGCCATACATTTGCTGGAACACAACCGTTCCGCTTTGCATCTGTATGATCTTGTTCCTGTGCCAGATCAGCAATGGAAGGCCCGCTAACATGGAATTACGCCCTGTTCTGGATATAGGCGGGCTGCTTGTTTCGTCCTTTGTTGTCCATGCCGGATTGGCTATTGCCACCCTGCTGGCTCTTAACCCGGTTCTATCCAAAGTACGTGCCCGCCGCGTGGTATGGAACCTGCCTCTGGCTGAATTTGGCATTCTTATATGCCTTATCGGCCTTTACACTATTTTGTTGTGAAAGGGCTTTCCGACCGTGTTTGAGCGCGCCCGCCGCGTCCTGCAGTTTATCACAACGGTGACCATTCTTGCCATTGCGGCCGTTGTTTGCTTTGTACTGTGGGATTATTACACAGCCGCCCCCTGGACCCGAAACGGACAAGTGCGTGTACAGGTTGCAGATATTGCCCCTCGTGTTTCAGGCCAGATTATTGCTGTGCGCGTAAGAGATAACCAGTTCGTTCATGCCGGAGATATTCTGTACGAAATTGATCCGTTTGACTTCAAGGTAGCGCTGGCCACAGCAACGGCTGTTGTCAACCAGCGCAAGGCGGATATGGCGCTGAAAGATACGCAGGAGTTTCGGCGTGATAGGCTGACAGATGCTGCGGCCTCCCGCGAAGAAAAACAGGTTTATCAAGCCACGGCAGACATTGCCAAAGCTGCTTATGCGCAGGCATTGGCCAATCTTTCCCAAGCCAAAATCAACCTTGATCGTACGTATGTGCGCAGCACGGTAACAGGTTACGTCAATAACCTCATCATGCGTGTGGGTGATTACGCAACAGCAGGCAAATCCAATATTGAGGTTATTGATGCCTCATCCTACTGGGTGGATGGATATTTTGAGGAAACAAAAATTCGCTCCATTCACGTTGGGGATCGGGTACGCTTGGATCTGATGGGGTATCGGGAGCCTATGTGGGGCCATGTTGTCAGCCTTACGCGCGGCATTGCAACCGCCAACGCAGCCACAGCAACGCAGGGCCTGCCATCGGTCGATCCGGTTTATACATGGGTGCGTCTGGCGCAGCGTATTCCTGTGCGTGTGCAGATAGACAGTATTCCCCCCGGCACCCAGTTGGCTGCTGGCATGACCAGCACGGTGACTGTTGTGGGCAGCAAAGGCAAACGCGCGCATGATACACTCACCGAAGCACTGGATCGTATGCACGATGCCTTAATGGGCGGCACTGGCGGCAGTGGGCTGCGCCATTAAAACAGATAGACGCACCTCTCTGGCACTGGCAAAAAGAAGACATGCTGTATTCTTTTTTTCGTTCAGAACTTTGCGCTGCAATGGCTCTTTGCTTGACGGTTTTTCTGCCCTCTACTGCCTGTGGGGCAGAAAAAACCAGAACCCCGGCACTCAATATTGCAGCGCCCTGTCTGAACAGCCTGCATATCCGCGCCCAAAAAGGCGTAACGCAGCCTGAACCAGCAAATGGCCAATGGCCAGCAGGCCTACAGCTTGCCACCAACTCTGATGGCAGCCTGTCTCTTGCAGGGCAAAACTGTCAGGCAGATACCAATCTTACGCTCACCACCCCCCCCAATATGCCGTTGGTTATTACCAGCACAGGCAGAACAGCCATTCAGGTGGATGACCGTAAAGGCCCTGTTTTTCTGCAGGCTGGCAGCGGAGCCGTAACACTAGGGCGCACTGCGGAACTGAATGTTACTTCTGATTCCACTGGCGCTATCACCATTCCTGTATTGGCTGACTCTGCACGTTTGCGTTCCACACTTTCTGCCCCGTTCATGATCGGGAAGGTGCAAGCTCCTGCTCTGGCGGTTTATATTGGCGGCTCTGCTGCCTTTACGGCCCAGCAAGGCATACTGGAGGCGTTGGAAATCACCTCTAACAGCACGGCAGACGCTGTATTTCACGGTGAAACATCCGTGGCGGCCCTGCATGTTGAAAATGCAGGCAATATTTTAGTGGATAAAGCCACCGGCACCTTAGCCACAGAGCGTGATGGCAAAGGGAAAATTGTTGTAACCTCAACCCAAGGCAACCACTAGCCCGTATTCTGCGCTGTAAATGCGGATCGAGCATGGTCTTTCCATATGAAAGCCCTTAAAACGTCGGTGCACTTTTAACCGATATATCAAGGACTCTCTAAATGTCTGATACCCTGCCCGACCGCCTTTCCGTAAACCCGGAAAGCCCTTTTTATAATGAAGACCTGCTGGCCCGGGGCATTGGCGTGCGCTTTAAAGGCGTAGAAAAAACAAACGTTGAAGAATATTGCATCAGCGAAGGTTGGGTACGTGTGGCCGTGGGCAAAACGGTAGATCGGCGTGGCAACCCCCTTACCATGAAGCTAAGCGGCCCGGTTGAAGTGTGGGTCAAGGACTGACCTGCCCTCCACACATATCCCAAATACAATTAAATACTTTATTAAATTGTAGATGTTTGGGATAGTACACCCACGTCAACGTGAGATTCAGGGAGACTTCCATGACTCAAACAGAAAACTCCACAACACCAGATCTACGCTACACTGTTGTTGTCGTGGGTGGTGGATCTGCTGGCATTGCCGTAGCAGCCCGCCTACTGCGTGAACGGGCCACACTGGATATTGCCATTATAGACCCCGCAACCACCCACGCCTATCAGCCCGGCTGGACACTGGTTGGCGCAGGCGTCATGAAGCTGCGGAGCACGCTGGATCAGGAAGGTGGCGTTATCCCCAAAGGCTGCACCTGGTTGCGTGCTGCGGCGGCATCCTTCCAGCCAGATAATAACATGCTTACGCTGGAAGATGGCCGCACCGTTGCTTACAACCGCCTGATTGTTTGCCCCGGCCTCCAGTTGGATTGGGATAAGATTGAAGGGCTAACAGATACGCTGGGCCGCAATGGCGTGTGCAGTAACTATTCCAAAGATACTGTGGAATATACATGGACATGCATCCAATCCCTTTCCGGTGGCACGGCACTGTTCACCCAGCCGCCCATGCCTATCAAATGCGCTGGCGCGCCACAGAAAATTGCCTATCTGGCATCTGATTACTGGCGCAAGCAAGGCACACTTAACCGCACCAATGTAGATTTCTGCATGACAGGTGATGCGCTGTTTGGCGTGGCTTACTATCGCCCCGGTTTGCAGGAAGCCGTAGATTATTATGGCATTAACGTGCTGTACAAGCATACACTGGTTGCCGTAAACGGGCCGGAACACAAGGCAACCTTTGCTGTTACCGGGCCAGATGGAAAAGTTACAAATGTGGTGAAAGAGTTTGACATGCTGCATGTCACCCCACCACAGAGCGCTCCAGACTTCATCAAAAAAAGTCCGTTGGCGAATGAAGGTGGCTGGTTGGATGTAGACCCCAGCACGCTCCAGCATGCCAAGTATCCTTCCATCTTTGGTATAGGCGATGTTATCGGCACATCCAACGCCAAAACCATGGCCGCTGCGCGTGCGCAAACCCCAGTGGTAACAGCAAACGTTCTGGCATCTCTGGATGGCAAACCGCTAACAGGCAGCTACGATGGATACGGCGCCTGCCCGCTAACAGTTGCTTACGGCAAGATTATTCTGGCGGAATTCCTGTATGGCGGCAAACCTGCCCCCAGCTTCCCTTACGATCAGCGCAAGCCTAGCCGCTTTGCATGGTTCCTTAAGACAACCGTATTCCCACGTGTTTACTGGGATATGATGTTGAAAGGGCGGGATATTGAAATGCCGCACCATCCGGAATGGGTGAAGAAATAAGTTCCGGTCTTTCTGATCCCCCTTTTCAGAAAGCAGACATAAAAAAAAGCCTCCCGATATTTTCGGGAGGCTTTTTTATTACCTCACTCTTATACCTGCTTTTTATCAGGCCTCATCTATCGGCCGCTTGGGTAGTAGGGCTGGCACAAACACAAGTGTTGCCAACAATGTGCACCCTAAAGAAAGCAACAGCAAGCGCCCCATACTTGCTGTGCCCGGATGGTGAGAAAGCGCCAGAGAACCAAAAGCTGTACCCGTTGTCAGGGCAGAAAACAGCACGGCACGTGCAGTGGGCGAAGCCAGCGGATATTTCACACCATCCCGCCAGTTCATGACAAAATAGATATTGAAGGAAACCCCAACCCCTAGCAGCAGGGGCAATGCAATAATGTTTGCAAAGTTTAGGGTTTCAGGCAGCAGCACAATCAAAATAACTGTCATCAAAGCAGAAAGCAGCAACGGTGCCAGCACCAGCGCCATATCCTTAACGCGGCGCAGGGCCAGCATCAGAATAACGGCAATCATAACAATAGCTGCGCCTGCGGCCTGTTCAAACGCCTTCACAATAGAACGTGCGCTTTCCACAATATCAACCGCTGTGCCAGCCATTTGTGGCTCTACTTTCTGGAGAGAACCCACAAATTTACGCAGCGCGCCAGAATTGGACATCACTCCCTTAGGATGCACTTCCACCAAGGCACGGCCATCTGGCAGCAAGTAATCATCTGCAATTTCAGCAGGCACATCCTTGATGCTTACAGGCGTTGCCTGAAGCATGGTGCGCAACTGATCCAGCTCTGTCGGCAAAAAGCGCACCAATGCGGTGTTAGCAGCCTGCACTGTGGCATCTGGAGCTTCTGCCAGCTTGGCCAGAGCAGCCTGAATACGGCGTAACGGATCTTGAGCAGGCAGTTTATCCAGCACAGCAGCCAAAGCAACAGACGTATCATGTGCTGATTTACGCAGATCATCCGCTGTGGGAGCAGCTTTAGGCTGTGGCACAATAAGAGTTGGTAACAGAATAGAAGCCGCATCCTGAATAAGAGCCAGTTTCTGCTGCTGTTGGGTTGGCACAAAGGAGCCCAACCACATCACATCATTCACATCTGGCATATTAGACAAGCGTGTTGTTTCTTTTTCTGCATCAGCAAGGGAATGCACCAGCAATTCTGCACTATAAGGAGATGTCTGCGGGTTGTTGATCAGCAGTTTAAGGGCGCGCATCCCTTCCGAGTTCGGATTTTTGGTATGCAGCGGGTCACCATCAAACTGTAGGCTGGGTACTAGCGCCAAGCCCACCAAAGCCACCAGTGCAAAAAAGCCCAAAAGCAGCTTGCGCATATGGCGGATTTTAATGTCCACCGGCTTCATGAACGCATAGCCCATGCTTGGACAGTTGAGCGGCGGATGGCAGATTTTTAGCAGTGAAGGCAAAAGCGTGGTGGTGCAGATAAACGCAACCAACATGCCAATACCAGCAATAAGACCAAGCTGCGCAACACCCAGAAAAGCTGTGGGCGTAAAGGCCAGAAACCCTGCGGATGTTGCCAAGGCAGCTACAAGAATCTGATGCCCGGTTTCTTCACCCGTAAGGCGCAGCGCTTCAAACATGCCTTCTTCGCCCGTGTGTGTGGGTGTTTGAGCCCGAAAGCGCACAGAAAACTGAATGGCAAAGTCCACCGCAATGCCAACAAACAGAATAGCAAATGCCACGGAAATCAGGTTAAGCGTACCAACAGCTACAGCGGCAAATCCGGTGGTAAGCAACAAGCCCACAACAAGTGTGACCACAATAGGCAGCACCACACGCCATGTTCTAACAGCAAGCGTAAGCCACAAGGTAACAAGCGCTAGAGACCCCAGAAGCCCTGCCACCATGCCTTCTGCCACGGTTGCAAACTCTTCATCATCTAGCTGCACCTGCCCGGTTAGATAAACCTTGGCGTGCCCATTTTTAACAAATTCCAGAGAACTGATAGCCTGCCGCATGGCATCTGCGGAGGCACCACCCGGCTGAAAAGACCCATAATCCAATATCGGTTTGGTGATAACGAACTGATAATTTCCAGCCAGATCAGAAAGTTTGCCGCCCAAAAGCTGCTGCCATGACATAGCCTCGGCATGCCCTGCCACGGCTTGTTCCAGCGTATTGGCAAAACCGGACAAAGGCGCCTGAAAGCCAGACAGATTGGCCTGATCCTGCTTTACGCCCTCTGCCATAAGGGAAAGAGCACCAAACAGCCCTCGTGCTGAAGGATCTTGCGATAACGCCGCCAGAAATGGCTGCGCCGCAATTGTATCATTCAGCACCTGAGAAAGCGGCTGCGGCTCCAGAAACATCAAGCCGTTGCGTAGCAGATACGGGTTGGCATCTGGCCTATGCGCAAAGGAAAAGTGTTTATGATCGGCACTTATCTTGGCGGCCAGCTCCCGCGCGGTTTCCTGTCCTTCTTCAGGCATTTTAGCCTGAATGACAGCTACCAGAAGGTTTTCCTTCTGGGGGAATAAGCGCCCCATTTCATCGGAACGCTGCTTCCACTCTAAACGAGGAGAAAGCATTTTGCTGGTATCTGTCGTTACTCCCAGACGGGTCATGCCAGCGTAAACGCCTGCCCCCGAAAGCACGAGAAACAACGCCACAACAGCCCAGGCATGGCGGGCGCAAAACGCAATGAAACGACCTATGGGTGCAAACAGCATGATGAACGACAGGATCCCAAAATAATCACAGCCCCAGCAGAAGGGGCTGTCATGGTTTGCCCAACCCCCCAGCCAGAAGCAAGTGATGATGTAAGCAGGGCTCTGTTTTCCTTTTTACAGACCCGTGCGGGAAAAGGGCATTTTACGCAGGCGCTCGGCATAAAGGCGCCATGTATGCTCAAGCCATTGCCACAATATAAGAGAGGGCAAACCCCAAGCAATTTCACGCAAACGTTTGATAAGAGAAAGCGCGATGGCAACTGCAGGCGGCATGCCAAAAAGGCTACCAACCATAATGTAGCCCCCTTCTGACACACCAAGGGCCCCGGGTACGGCAAACCCGGCTGATTTAGCTGCTTCTCCCACACCTTCGATCACAAATCCGGTAGCAAGAGAGCACCCATGCCCCATGAAGTGCAGAATCAGCCACACCTCAACGGCCCCCAAAGCCCACGCACAAAACTGCAATATCAGACCACTAACCGCATTGCGGCCTGATTTATACAGCGCGAGCACTTCCTTATTAAGGCCGCGAATACCATCAACACCGCTCCACCCCAGATGAGCAGCTATGCGGATAAGCAATTTTTCTATGAAAGCCACGGCCCCAAGCCACTGGCTGATAAATACGCCGCCGCCAATAGCCAAAAGCACCAATGCGCTTTCCAGCAATCGGTCTGTAACGGCGGAGCGCTTGACCAAGAACAGCAACATGACCAAGCCACTGAGGGTAAACACCACTTGGCTGAGCAACTCTATTGTCAGATCACAAATTGTCGCGGCAGCCGCATGTTTTAGGCCCAAGCCACGCCGTGCGAGCAAGCGGGAGGACATCACCTCCCCACCAACCTGTGCAACTGGGAGAAGGTTATTTATGCCCTCTCGCACACAGCGGAGCATGAAATAGGCTCTTAATGGCAGAACCGGGCCAAAAGTCTGGCCCGCAATAGTGCGCCAAGCGGAAGCAGAAAGAAAAACCTGTACGCTATGAAAAGCAATAACAGCTAAAATGCCCCAACCGCCTGTCATAACAAGAGAAAAAATGGAGGACACCCCAAACTGGGCCAGCATCCATACGGTCAACCCCAAACCGAAAATCCCGGCAATGAGAGTGACCCGCTTCATGCTCCCTCCATCCTTTTTCTGGCTTGGCTTTTACACTTTCGGTTGGTGCAGCCTAACACACCTCATTTATTCAGCCTTTGATCTGGCGCAGCAAGGCCAGAGATTCCACACACGCCGCAGCGGCTTCGCGCCCTTTGTTATGGATATCATCCGCAGAACGTACCTGCGCCTGCTCTTCTGTATAAGTTGTCAGCACACCAAAGGCGATAGGCGTTTCTGTGGCCAAAGATGCCTGAAGAATACCCATTGTGGCGCCCAGGCTAATAAATTCAAAATGCGCTGTATCCCCTTTTACCACGCACCCAAGGCAGATAACGCCTTCATAGTTGCCTGTTTTGGCGAGTGTCTGTGCCAGAAGTGGCATTTCAAAGGCACCGGGCGCAGCAAATACATCACCATCTTTCACGGCAATGTTATGTTCTGCCAGCCAAGCCACTGCGCCATCACGCAGGCCACCTGTCACAGTTTCATTAAATCGGCTGACAATAATAGCCAAACGCGGCGCAGGAGAAAGCGCCTTGAGATCCGGCAAGGAAACGGGGGAACGTGTACCCATCAGTTAAACACCTTTAATAACTCACTTATGTAAAAATCAGACAACCGCATCCGGTTCGGCATCAACGGCAATAAACTGCCCAAGATGATGCCCCATGCGCCGGCGTTTGGCTTCCAGATAGGCACGATTATGCGCGGTAGGTGGAATTTCCAGCCCAATCCGGCGGCGCACCATAAACCCGCGTGCTTCCAGTGCGCGCACTTTATCTGGGTTGTTCGTCAGCAAATCCAATTCGCCCATGCCAAGGCTGCGCAATACGCCAGAGGCTGCGCGCCAATCTCTGGCATCTGTTGCAAAACCAAGCCGATGGTTGGCATCCACCGTATCTAGCCCGGCATCCTGTAGTTCATAGGCCCGGATTTTGTTGACCAACCCGATACCACGCCCTTCGTGCCCGCGCACATAGACCAGCACGCCACATTCCGCCTGCCCTATGGCCCGCAACGCTGCATGCAACTGTGCCCCACAATCGCACCGCAGGGAGCCAAGAGCATCACCTGTCACGCACTCAGAATGCAAACGCACCAGCGGCACAGCACCGCTGCGGCGCACATCCCCTTTTACCAAGGCAACATGCTCCACGCCGTTTTCATCCTGAAAAGCATGGATGATCAAATCGTCCCCACCGTAAGCACTGGGTAAGGATGCCTGCGCCAGATCTGGCACCGCAGGCTCTGGCGCAGTTTCCGGATTTGCTTCGGCGGCCTGCGCAGCCAAGGATGACAAACCGTGTGCTTTAATCCACGTTACCAGCTCTGCAATAGAGACAATCGGCAGATCATGCTGGCGGGCAAACACTTCTAACTGAGGACGGCGCGCCATGGTGCCATCTTCATTCAGAATTTCACAGATAACGGCAGCTGGCTTTAACCCGGCCAAACGCAGCAGATCTATTGATCCCTCGGTATGCCCAATACGTTCCAGCACCCCACCTGGGGCGGCCCGCAGTGGAAAGATATGGCCCGGTGTGGCGATATCTGCTGGCGTTGCGTTTTCTGATGCCGCGACACGCACAGTATGCGCCCTGTCTGGCGCAGAAATGCCGGTGCTAACGCCTTCCTTCGCCTCAATAGAGACCGTAAACGCCGTGCCGTACTGAGCGGTATTGTCGCTTTGCCGCACCATCATGGCCAGACCGAGGCGATCCACCTGTTTTGGCGTAAGTGGCAGGCACACAAGGCCACGCGCATGGGTGATCATGAAGTTCATGGCTTCTGGCGTCATAAACTCAGCGGCCATGACCAGATCGCCTTCGTTTTCACGATCTTCATCATCCACCATAATGACCATCCGGCCAGCACGCACGGCTTCAACCGCCTGCAAAAGCCTTGCCGATGCCTTAGCTGCCACAGGAGCTGCTGTTTTTACTTGGTCCGGCATTGTGCCTCCACGTATTTGGCAATGATATCCACTTCCACATTCACGGCATCACCCACCTTCAATGTGCCGAGCGTGGTGTGCTCCCATGTGTGCGGAATAATCATCAGTTCGATGGGAAAGGTCTCGCCATTTGGCTCACCCACTTCGTTCAACGTCAGGCTAATGCCCGCAAGTGCCACAGACCCTTTAGCCACCATGTAGCGCCGTAGCTGGGCTGGCACTTCAAACACCACGCGCCGCGCATCGCCAAACTGCGTACATTCTGTAAACCGCGCCACGGCATCCACATGGCCTTGCACAATATGGCCAGAAAGACGTGTAGCGGGGGTAACGGCACGTTCCAGATTGATCTGGTGCCCGACTTTAAGCGCGCCCAACGTGGTGCAATCCAGTGTCTCGCTGCTTACAAAAAAGCGAACAAGGCCAGTTGTCGAAGGCGCGACTGCCGTTAAACACACACCATTTACGGCTATACTTTCACCCTCCGCCACATCATGCAGCCCGGTTTCCACTTCCAGCATAAGAGACTGGGGGCTGTGCTCCGCCTTAACCACATGACCGAGAGATTCTATGATACCGGAAAACATACCTGCTCCTGCGCACACCGCATCCATTCAGGAAACAAAGAAAGAGGTGTGACATCATGTTGAGTTGAAACAGCAAGATGATCCTGCCCTGAAGCATCCTGAAGGATGGTCAGCCAATCATCCCACAAATTATGGGTTTTAAGGGCCTCCAGCAGAGTTGGCCCGGCTTCTACCAGCACCCACAGCGCATCACTTTGCGCCAGAATATATGGCAGTTGTGCAATATCAGGGCAGAAGCTTACATCGAACGCGGCTGAAACACTGGCCAGCCACTCAGCCGGAGCATGTTTTTCCTGGCCACATACCACCAACAGGCGGCGGCGTTCAGGGTGATCTTCAACATGCCGAACAGTTAGCGTGGGCCTATCAGCCAGCACGGTGCCTGTGCCTGTTACAATACCATCTGTTACGCGCCGCAAAGCATGTGCCAGACGGAGGGATGCAGGGGTTGTAAAGGTTTTTTGCCCTTGGGGTGGCACCATGGACCCTTTGCTATCCAGCGCCTGTTTAACGGTTATCCAAGGCCGCCCATGTGTCATGCGCCAAGCAAATGGTGCCAGCAACGCACGGCAACGTGCATATGTGCCCGCAGCATTCATGCACTGCCACAAGCGGTTAACCGTAATACCTTCATGCTCCAAACGTGCGGCACCCCCGCCCTGCACGTGTGGATTAGGATCTGCACAGCCAATCCAGACAGTTTTTACTGGGGTAGAAAGCAGTGCTTCCGTACATGGGGGGGTGCGACCGGTATGATTACAAGGCTCCAGCGTGACAACAGCGGTATCAATCCGCTCCACCAACCCAAGAGCACGCGCCTGCTCTACAGCCAGTCTTTCTGCATGTGCGGTGCCTGCCTGATGATGTGCGGCCACAACCAACACATCTCCTTGCGCATCCAATAACACACACCCTACTGGCGGGTTGGGGGCTGTGCGCCCTACAAAACTCCACGCCTCAGCCACGGCGAGATGAAACGCCGCACCAATGCGTTCTGGCATGATCTGTCGGGAAATCTGTGAAAAGCTGTTCACCCTGTTTCTGCCCGCGTTCTCATAAACCAGACGGACTCAGGGCGTAAGATAGCCTTGCACGCACGTCATTCTGAACGAATCACGATCACGCACCAGTCTTTCTGTTCTCTTCCATCCGGACTATCACCGTCGGCCCCGGAATTGCACCGGATCTGCTGACCCCGCCAGAAGCGAGCGCTCGCGGGCTTACAACGCTTTGCGCTGCTTACCGCCGGTAGGGATTTGCACCCTGCCCTGAGAACATCACACCCACAACATGCGAGTGATAACAAGTATGATGGCCCTGCATTTTCTCTTATGCAAGAGCAAATGCCTTCACAGTTTGTTAAAAACCGCCTCTACCTTGCCCAAATGTTTCGGGAAAGTTATGATGCCGCCATATCTATCTAAACTAGGTAAAAGGAACTTATTGCTCCTTAAACCCGGTCATTCTGATAGCAATCTATGGCAGGTTTTTATGGCATATCCACAGGCACGTGCGTTTTGCATCATACGCAGGCAGACGAAACAACTTTAACCTGTATGCCCTTCATATCAGATCTGCACCACAGATTCCGCATGCCGTTTTTGGCTATGCGTTGCCTTTCCTTACAGCCACAGCGGAATACGGAGCACTATCTGCCCCTGTTTCTGCCAGCCAACATGGATTTACCATGAGCATACCCGACCAGAAGCAAACATCTGCTTCTTCTACACCACCCTATTCTGGCCTGGCTGGCTGGATTAACAGACGCCTTCCGGTCATTTCTGCCTTTCGGGCTGAATATGTTGATTTCCGTGTGCCGCGCAATCTGAATGGCTGGTGGAATTTTGGGGCCATTCTTACGCTTGTTCTGGGGCTGATGCTGGCCAGTGGCATTTTTCTTGCCATGAACTATACCCCCACAGATGCAGGGGCTTTTCTTTCTGTTGAAGCTATAGAACGCCAGCTTTCTGGCGGATGGCTTTTACGTGCCATGCATATGACAGGCGCAAACCTGTTTCTGGCTGCTTTGTATTTGCATCTGTTCCGTGGGCTTTATTATGGATCTTACAAAGCCCCGCGTGAACTGCTGTGGTTAACCGGCCTTGTACTGATGCTGATGGTTATGGCCACCGCTTTTGCAGGCTATCTGCTGCCGTGGGGCCAAATGTCCTACTGGGGCGCAGATGTAATTACCAAGGCCGTTGGCGCCATACCGGGTATTGGCCCAACGCTAGAACACATCATGACAGGCAGCGACCATCTAGGAGACATCTTCCTCCATCGTTTTTTTGTGCTGCATTTTGTTTTGGCATTTCTGATTGTTGGGGTTGTAGGCATACACGTAGCGGCTGTGCACGTTTCTGGATCCAACAACCCAACTGGGGTTGAGCCACGCACCCCCAAAGATACGGTGCCGTTTTACCCATACTATATCAGCAAAGATCTGGTTGGCCTTATTCTGTTTGCCATGGTGTTTGCGGCCCTGATGTTCTTCTGGCCCAATATGCTGATTGAACCAGACAACTACACCCCGGCCGACCCTATGCACACGCCTGCGGACATTGAGCCTGAATGGTATTTCCTGCCGTTTTACGGGCTGCTGCAATCTGTGCCATCCAAATTTGGCGGGCTGGTTGCGGCCGCTGGTTCTCTGCTGGTTTTGTTTGCTTTACCGTGGCTTGACCGCTCCCCCGTGCGCTCCATGCGTTTCCGCCCCCTGTGCCGTATTGGGCTGTTGGGCGTTGTATGTGCATTTATTGTGCTGGCAGATGCGGGCAAACACCACGCACAAGGTGGCTGGCTGATTGCCGCCCGTTTGGCCGGGCTTTACTATTTTGGGTATTTTCTTGTGTTCCTTCCCCTTGTGTCCCGCACGGAAAAAACGCGCCCTCTCCCTTCCTCCATTGCTGCATCACAGGGAGACGCCTAATGCGTAAGCATGTTTTTGCAGGCTCCTTACTGGCAGCATTTACGCTTGCAACGCCCACACTGGCCAACACATCGGATAATAAAGCCCCGCCTCATCAGAAATGGAGCTTTGAGGGTGCCACCGGCACCTATGATAAAGCCAGCCTGCAACGCGGCTTTCTGGTGTATGATCATGTGTGCGCCAGTTGCCACGGCATGCGCAGTCTGACATATCGAGATCTGGAAGGCATTGGGCTAAGTGATCAGGCAATTACAGACCTTGCCCATAGCAAGCAGATTCCCGGCCCGGTTGGCATCTCCGGCATGCCCACAATGCGCCCCGGCTTGCCGGATGATCACTTCCGGTCCCCCTTCCCCAATGATGCAGCGGCAGCCGCTGTTATGGGTGGGGTTGCGCCTCCAGATCAATCTCGCTTGGCTGCTGTGCACCCTGGTGGCGCAGACTGGCTTTACGCCTTTCTGACAGGCTACCGCATGCCCCCGCCCGCTGATGCCCCTATTGTGCCGGGCAAATTCTATAATGATTGGGCAGAAGGCCATATGATTGGTATGCCACCGCCGTTGATGAACGGTGCCATTCAATACCCTGATGGCACACCGGCAACTGTGGAGCAGCAAGCCAAAGATATCACCACTTTCTTGGTCTGGGCCGCAGATCCGCACCGTAATGAGCGCCACCATATTGGCAAAGGGGTTCTGGCTTATCTGGCTGTTCTGCTTGTTCTGGCTATCGCATGGAAGCGGAAAATCTGGAAAAACCTGAAATCGCACGGATAAACGGAAAGCACGAACAGCATGACACGCGAAACCGAAGAAACCGCAGCAACAGAACAAGCCCCCGGACGCCGTGACTTTTTGGGAATTGTAACCACGGCTGGCACAGTGACAGGCTTGGCAGCCTGTGCTGTTCCGTTTGTGCAAAGCCTGAAGCCGCAAGACAGCGCATCCGCCCATCTGCCTGTGGATGTTGATATTTCCAAACTTACCCCCGGCCAACAGATGACAGTTGTGTGGCAGGGCAAGCCTGTGTTCATCATGCGCCGCACACCAGAAGAAATTGCTGCACTGCAAGACCACGCGCTGGCCGAAAAACTACGGGATGCAGAGTCTGCTGCAAACCAGCAGCCCGCTTACGCCCGCAACTGGCATCGCTCTCTTGTGCCAGAATATGGTGTTTACGTGGGTATTTGCACGCATTTGGGCTGCGTACCGGGCCTTAACCAACCTACAGGCAACACGGCTGATACATGTGGCGGCTATGGCTGCCCCTGCCACGGGTCAAAATTTGATCTGGCAGGCCGCGTTTATAAAGGCGCACCGGCTCCGTATAATTTGCCTGTGCCGCCTTATTCCATGCCCTCACCAACCAGTATCCGGCTGGGAGAAAACCCCAAGGGGCAAAATTTCGATTTCTCAACAATCGAACAGATCTAAACACCTACTACAAACGCCGCACTCACCCTGCGGCGTTTTTTATATCTGCGTAGTAGGCTCACCTCACTCTTGGAGTGTGAGATGAATTGCCAAAATGCACTCTTATCGAGAGAATGGAAAACCGCCAATCTAAATTGTGTTTTTCAACCATCTTGATTGCAAGGGTATAAATAAATGTCTGATATTGTGGTGGTTTATCATTCTGGGTTTGGCCACACGCGCAGAGTAGCAGAATACGTTGCCAAAGGTGCTAACGCTGCAATTCTGGAAATTGATCAAAATGGTGATCTGCCAGAAAACGGCTGGGAAGCTTTAAACAAAGCCAAAACCATTGTGTTTGGTTCCCCCACCTATATGGGCAATGCCAGTTGGCAGTTTAAGAAATTTGCAGATGCTACATCCCGCATCTGGTTCAATCGTGGGTGGCAGAACAAACTGTTTGCCGGATTTACAAACAGCGCCAGCCCGGTGGGGGATAAAGGATGCACTATGGCATGGTTTCAGGTTCTGGCGGCGCAGCACGGTGGCATCTGGATCAGCCTAGACCTGCTGCCTTCCAACACAAAAGCCGCTACAAAAGCCGATATCAACGTGCTGGGTGGTGCCGCCGGCCTGCTGGTGCAAAGCCCATCTGATGCTAGTGTAGATGAAATTCCGAGCGGTGATCTGGATACAGCCACCACTTACGGCACACGCATTGCCGAGGTAACTGCGCGCTTTAGATAACAAGCATTTAGCCAGCATGTTTCCTGCCCCCGAATAGCAGACATGCTGGCTATACCTTTTTCAGCCAGCCCCTCAAACGCTAAAATACCCCCAGTATCTACCGCAAACGGGGACGTAATGGCTGTTTCTTGGGGGGATTTTCAGGCTATCATCCAGCTTTCTGCGGGGCTGAATGTTGCTATTCTCAGCTTTGTGGATATCAGCATCCCTGCCATTAAGGAACGCCGCCGTGTGTTTTCCAAAGCACGGCAGGAGTTGGAAATCTACCGCAAGAACCCACACAAAGTAACAACAGAAGATAAAGCAGCCCATGCAGGCGCGGTGGGTGAAATAGACCGCCAGCTTTTTGACCTATGGCGTGAGACATCAGAGTTTGAAACCGTGGAAGATTCCATGATTAAAACAACGGGTGTTTTTGGCTTTATTGGTGCAATCGTGAGCATAAGCTTGTTGTGGTATTCTGGCCTGCATTACGATGATCCAATGCGAACATCTGGAGAGTTGCTAACGTTACTTTCCTTCCTCTCCTTGGCTGCGGCGTTTTTCATTAACTTTCTTACTGCGTTCAAGGCCGCTCATTATACAAAACGCTGCAATGACCTGCGCCAACAAATGCGGCAAAAATTATAACTGCCAATCCTACGCCACGGGTAAATAACATTCATTATTTCTTTTTTATTTCTTTATCGGAATGTTTCTGCCTAAACTACCAAACACTTTGGCCATGTAACAGCCGCACTGAAGGGACATCCCCCTCCATGACGACGCTTCCTAAAAAACAGAAAGTTCTGCTGCTTCTCTCTGCTTCTTCACTGTTGTTTCCGGTTTTGCATAAAACTGCACATGCGCAGGTTCTGCCCTTTACAAGCCTGAAAACCAGCAGTTCCAGCTTGGGCCGCTGGTTGTCTGATATTACCCTTACGGGGCAGATTGAAGGCGGTATCATGGCCAATCCGGCACGCCCCAATCCCGGCTATAACTACGGAGACTTTCTGGCCGACCACGCCAACCAGGTACAACTGAACCAAGCTGAATTCACTATTTCCAAAGCCATCGATTCCAGCCTGAACGAGTATCAGATCGGATTCACCCTAGAAGGGCTGTATGGTTCCGATGCCAGATACTACCATGTGCTTGGCATTTCAGATCAGGAATGGAAGGCGCGTTACCAGCTTATTCCCGCCCAAGCGCATGTGGATGTGCATCTACCGTGGCTAACAAAAGGTGGGCTGGATATGCAGGTTGGTATTCTACAGGCCCCCATGGGTGTTGAAGGGTTAGACCCCACATCCCGCGCCTTTTATACACTTGCCTATACATCTGAATATTCTGTGCCGTTTGAGCATATTGGCGCTATGTTTAACTGGCACGTAACGCCAATAGTGGATGTCACTTTCGGAATTGATACCGGGAACCAGACATCCTTTGGCAGCTCCGATAACAACCACATGCCTGCGGCTTATTTTGGCTTCAACCTCAATAATCTCGCACATGGGAAACTACGCATTGTAGAACTCAGCCGCGTTGGGCCGGAAAACTCTTGGCGCTCGGTCGGGCATTACGAAGCAGACCACGCACAACGCTTCTGGAACGATATCAACGCCACCTATAATATAAATGACAAGCTCTCTGTTACTGCAGAATTCAACTACCTGCATGATGAAGGGGTGCGTGGCATAGGTGCGCGTGGGCAATTTGCTGGCGCAGATGCAGAAAGTTTTGTCAGCTTCCTGAGCTACAAGATCAACAAGGAATTCACCTTCAATTACCGCGGCGAAATTTACCGCGATAATAACAACATGATGGTAGCCACCTTCCGCGGCAACAACTCCTATATGGAAGCCTTGGCTGGCACGGGCGGAGAAACTGTTGCTGGCCCCTCTGGTCATGGCACCACATATGGGGATCTCTCCTTGAACGTCGTGTATCATCCAGATTTGGGGCACCATGTGCGCGTATTTCAGCTTCGGCCAGAAATACGGTTTGATCGCTCCCTTAATGGCACCACACCTTTTAATGGTGGCCGCAACAACGGCATGTTCACCTTTGGTGGCGATGCGGTTATCGGATTCTGATACATTCAGACACAGGCTGCAATATTCACCGCAGCCTGTTTTGTCTTTTTAACTGCCTAATCTGGATGAGAGCACCAGATACAAAATAAACACACAGTCCAACCCGCAGAGCATCAGGGTAAGTTCTGCCCATTTGCGGGTTGTCAGCACAAAGGCTGTGTGCAGCAGCAAACCCAGCGCCAGACTGACCATAAAATCACCCGTCAGCACGGTTACAAGCAACATAAACAGCGGAATAACCCGCTCCTGCACAGCCAAAGATTTCAGCTCTGGCAGGCTGCCAAGCATACCCAAGCCAACCAGAATAAGAGCCGGAGCAGTTGCCACAGCAGGCACGCAGATAATAAGCGGCCACAAGATAGATGACACAGCAAACAAACATGCCACTACCAGCGCTGTCAGCCCTGTGCGCCCCCCTTCTTCCACGCCCACCAAAGATTCTAGATAAGCCGAAACAGTGGATGTGCCTAAAGCAGAACCAATAACACTGGCCGTTGCATCTGCCACAAAAGCCGATTTTGCCAATAAAGGCTGCCCCTGTTTATCCTTAAGGCCAGAACGCTGCATTACGGCCATCATGGTGCCGGTAGCATCAAAAAAATCACCCAAAAAGAAATAAAGCGTTATGGGCAAAACCAGAAACAGATTGGCAAACAGGCCATGAAAATCATACGGAAACAACATGAACCACGGATAGGATGGCCAATCCACCCAATGCGCGGGAAGTTGCGTCACCTTGCTGCCATCTGGATGTGCAACCCATAAACCAGCTATTGTTACGGCAATAACAGACACCAAAATGGCGGCCGGTACACGCGCCCATTTTAACATCATGGCCAGAAAAACCCCGGCCAGCGCTAAAAGCACAACAGGGTTGGACAACTGCCCAAAAACCAACCCTTCTCCACCCTTCGTTACCAAGCCACCATTTACAATGCCGATATGAGCCACAAAGGCTCCAATGGCAAAATGAATGCCCTGTTTGACCGAAAGCGGAAACGTTTCAACAATTCTGCGGCGCCACGGCGTAAGGGAGAGAAACAGAAAGGCCAGCCCTCCTAACAGCACCATTGTAAAGGCCTGAGCCGGTGGCACTCCCATACGCACAATAACAATCTGGGCGAACACCACATTGCTGCTCATAACAGGTGCAAGCGCTATGGGCAGGTTGGCCCCCACCGCCATGATAAAGGACCCCACAACCGCAGAGGCAATTGTAGTGATAACCATGGCATGTTGATCTAACCCGGCAGAAGCCAGAATATTGGGGTTAACCGCCATAATATAGGCCATTGCCCCAAAGGTGGTGATACCCGCCACAACTTCCTTGGGAATACTGGAACCTCGGCCAGAAATATCAAAAACACGATCCAGACATGCACGCATGCCTGACCATAAATCTCTCATCCATTCCTCGGCAGTGCTGCTGGGGCCAGTTTCTGCTTTATCTTACGGATGTACGAACAAAAATAACACCAGCAGAATAAAAGATTTCCTGCCTTAACGCACGCAATCTGCGCAGCACATAGCAGCCATCCCTCCTTCCCCGTAGCTGAATGCAGGGAGCATCCCCATTTCGTAAAATGAACAAATGCTTAGGCTTGAGCATCAAAGCAGAAAGGACTTTTTTATGACCGATAAAGCACCGCACGAAACCAGCTCCCTTTTCCATCTGGCAGAACGCGCCCTTAAACAGCCCAAGCTGGCAACTAAGGAAGAAGTGCGTGAACTGGCAAATTATGTGCTTAAAGGCGGCGTTAAGGCTGGTGAAGCCGAACGCGAAGTGGCTAAAAAAGCAGAGCGCAACCCAGAAGGTGTAGAAGCCTCTGAAATTGAATCTCTAGCAAAAACCGTTATTACCGCACATTCCTGATAATCGCGCAGGCGGGTGGTCAAAAACCACCCGTCATTCATTTTAGAACGGGGCTGCCTCTTCTTCTTTCCGAAGGATATAATACGGATAAAGAAGGGAGATGAATTTGAAAAAGATACTTTTGGTTGCCATGCTGATATGGGCAACACCAGTTATAGCCTCTTCTGCACCGCAGACTGTAGATGATGCTTACCCTTATGTAGATGCCGCATCCATTTTACTAACCAATGATATCAAAGCATTTTTAAGTGGTGGCAAAAGCCTTATTAACTGGGCTCCAGTTTTTCCGCGCCCAACATCCATAACAGCCCAAGCCTATTGGGCAGAATGGAAATCCAGTTCTGTTACTGCTGCAAAAAATTTCCCCATGGATAAGCCTATCTATATTACCGGGCAGGCTCTTTCTGTTTCCCAAACTGGGGAAGATTTTTATGTTGATTATGCTTCCTCCCCATCAGGAATAGATGATGTGCAGGCATATCTTTCCAATAATGGTGTAAATGCTGCCTCATCTTATTCTGCCGGAAAAAAAATTTCTCTGCTCTGCTTTCGTGCAAAAAACATGTTCCAGCCAACAGATTTAGGCGGCTGCGAAGACACAGGCAGTGTTGCACAAAATATTTTTGTAGATGCGTATAAAGATTTGGCTCTTATCGCAGCAGGCAAAAGTGGAGGCAGACTGCCCTTTTCTGCCAGCGCACAAAGAATGATCATTTCAGCGCAAAATTGTGCCCAGCAATTGCGCAAAGCGGCATCAGAAGCGGTTTCCATCAGAGAAATGGCTTCATGCAGAGGTGGTGGGTAAATACAATACAACACCACAGCCTGACAGGCTAAATAACCTGTCAGGCACTAATGGTATTACAGATTCAATGTGCGTTTAAGTGCTGCACAGTAGGCATCCATAAACCTACGGGAAAGTTCTGCATCCGGCACATACATATCAAACACATGATAAGCCCCCGGCACCACCATAACTTCCGTGGGCACAGCCGCTGCCATCAGGCGGGTTGCGTAATCAAGGTCTTCCTTCAAAAACAGATCCATTGATCCCACACCAATAAAGGTGGGGGGCAAACCTGCCAGATCTGTTGCACGACCAGCGGCTGCATATGGCGGCGTTTTTAGGCCACCCGCTTTATCGCCCAAATAAGCCTGCCATGCGTATTTGTTGGCAGAACGTGTCCAGACAAATTCGCCAAAATTAGCGCCTGGATCACTGTTTACTGCTGTACGATCATCCAGCATGGGGTAAATAAGCAGCTGAAAAGCAAGTTTGTATTCTTTTTTGTCACGCGCCATCAGGCTTAGGGCTGCGCTTAAACCACCACCTGCACTTTCACCGGCAACAACAACCTTATCGCGCGAAATGCCAAGTGTGCTGGCGTTTTCATGCACCCATTTCAGAACGGCATAACAATCTTCAATAGCGCCGGGATATTTCACCTCTGGCGCGAGACGGTAATCAACCGAAAAAATCTGAAAACCCAGATCACTAGCCAGCTTTTGGCATTTGGGGTCATCCACTTCCGGGTGGCCAGAAACAAGGCCGCCGCCATGAATGTAAACCATAGCGGGTGCATTGGGTTGCACTTCGCGCGGTGTATAAACAACAACACGTACATCTGGGGCATTATTCAACCCCGGCACGTATTCTTCCCGCGTGATAACATCTGGCAGAGGCCGACCTTCTATAAGGCGCACAGATGTTAGAAAAACTTCTCGCACTTCTGGAAGTGAAAGCGATGAAAGACCATCAAATGACGGCATTTTCTCAAGAATGGGAAGAAATTCGGGATTAACTACTGATTTTGGCATAGTAACTCGCCTCCTATTTTGCGGCTGGCATCACAGACCGTGCCGCAAGACAAGTTTATATACTCACGATCATCATAATTTATTGATTAGTATCAATATAAAAATAAAATATATCAATATTTTATATATGATTTTCATATAATACATTATTATATATGCGTTATAAATTCAATTTATAAAAAATATATAGTTTAAATAAAATTAAAACGCATAATATATTTTGCATGAATGTGAAATTCATCAACAAACAACAGGTATTTTAAAATACAACCTGTATCTATTGTCCAAATGCCTTCATGGCCAGACTGATTTACATCCGTCTGGCCATGAAGGCTTATTCTCTAATTAAGCAAAGTTCTTTGTATTATCAGCCAGTTTTTCATTACCCAGAACATAATATCCGGCGGCCCGGATTGTTATAGACAGCAGTCCCATGTGATGGCTGCTCAGGAGATCCCCCAAAGGCAACAAGGCATTTCCGTTTGTCCATGCACAATCTGTCCAATCGGTCTCATGCCAGCCTTCAGGCTTATCCTGCATCAGATGCGCTGCAATGTCATGCTGCTGTCCGGCTGTTGCAAGATGCACATCCGCAACGGCAACACCCATGTCACGCCGATCATCCACAAATGGCCCAATCACATCAGATGGGCGGCTGGCGCGTGAGACAATACGCACAAAGCGTGTGCCAGAACGTAGCATGAAGCTATAACGCTGCCCATTGCGCCTTACGGCACGCACAACAGCACCTTTATCTGTTACCAGATGCAGGTCGGGCTCATCTGTCAGAACCTGCGATGCTGTAGCCACTGGCTGCCCGCCGACACTTGCAGCCCGCTCCGCCAGCTTGCAGAACAAAGGTTCCACAAAAGCACGGTCAACACACAGATCTACTGCGGCATCATCTTCCCAGCTTTTGATTTTTCCACCCAAGCTCATGACAGAACCAGCCTGACGGAACGCACGGCGGTTACCTGTATCCAGATAACTTTCTGTCAGCATGCCATCTGCTGTAATCACAGAGTGCTCTTCTGTTTCCACATGGTAGTAATCGTAAGAGGTGATGGATTTATCGTAAAAAATGGAAGATCCATTCACCAGCATGCGCACAGGCACAAACCTGCCTTCAAAGAACAGGCAATGTTCAGATGTAATCAGCATATCCTTGTAAGGCACACCATCTGCAATGGCATTCTTAAGGATACGCACAGGGTAACCTGCCTCATCATCCGGCAATCCTGCGCGCACAGTGGCATGCGCCTTACCGACCCATGTCACTTTACGAACAGTGCTTTGTCCATCTGCAAATGTCAGAACATCATCACCCAGTTGCAGTGTTTCAACAGCAACATCACCACATGGTGTGCGGATCATGGAGCCAGGCAAAAAACAGACTTCATAAACAGCATTGCCATCTGCATCAGAAGAAAGTGCATACCCATACTGGCTGACATCATCAATGTACAGCGTGACAGACCCACCCTCGTTAAACGACAAGGTGACGTAGTTGCCATCTGCTGAATAACTGGTGGACGTAATATCGGTTGCCTTAACCCCGGCAAGCACAATCCCGTCCGAGTTTCCCGCAGAAGCTCCATCAAAACCTGTCACTTCTGTCGTAACGGTTGTGGCGGAAGATGTCTCAACACCCTCCAAAGTCAGCCCCGTATTGGTGCTGCCTTCCAGATCAACAATGCCACCTGCCCCGGCCCATATGGTGGCTTTGCCGCCGTTTTGCAGAACCTCCGTACCACTCAGCACAGCACTGCTCTGCACGTTCAACTGGCCACCACTGGCAACATTGACATCTGCCGCAGATCCACCAGAACTGACATCCACAGTCCCGCCAGACACATTGGCGCCATTCAGGCTACCCTGTGAGAAAACGTTGAGCGTGCCACCACGTCCTACGGTTTCATTGTGTGCTGTAGCACCTGCCTCAACATCTTCAAGGCCGCCATTGTTAACCGTTGTGCTGGTAGTGACGCCACCGCTTTGAACAAATTCGATACCACCAGAATTCACAACGGCACTCACAGCCGAGCCGTTAATGTAGCCAAAGCCATTGGCGTTATACGTTGTATGGTTTGCGACCCCACCAGCACTCACAACTTCATGCCCGTGGCTTGCAACAATCATGTCACTGTCCTGGCCGCCGGACATCACACGTTCTTCACCCAAATTGGTAATGGTGCCCGATACGGCACTCCCGGCATTATTCTGCCGACCCGTCTCAATGGTGAAATTGCTGACAACACCGCCCTGAGCCACGTTTTCTACGCCAGAGCGCTCAATCAGAATATTGGAGCCACTACCGCCAGACTGAATATCCGCGCTGCCGCCACTTGCAATGGTGACACCGCTTTCATACCCGCCAGAGAGTACGGATACCGTTGCGCCCGCGCTGAGTATGCCGCCACTCAAGCTGCCACCACTCAGGATGGTTTGACCGCCTATGATCCCAGACGCATCAACAACAACAGTGCCTTGGGAATGAACAGTCTGATTAAGCGCTGTGCCACCAGCTCCTACAGTTTCAAGGCCACCGGCGTTCACGGTTGTTGCAGATGCAATGCCACCAGATGCCGCCTGAAGCTGACCGCCATCCAGGATGGTTCCAGAGGTCACGCCTTTTGTTGCTACCAACTGAAGACCACCAGCAGAAATGGTTGCAGCTTCACTCAGACCATTCAGAACAGCGTCTTCACCACCGCTATTCACAGTGTTGTTGTATGCTGAACCGTTTGTATATTCTACAATGGCGCCAGCGTTATTCACGACCGCATCATGGGATACGCCGCCATCAATATACGCGGCATAAATACCTTGGGCATTCACAGTCATGGCAGACACCACGCCGTTGCTCTGCACGGTAATACCAGCATCATTCAAGGTTACGCCAGATGCCAGGCCACCACCATTCACCACCAGATGATCGTGATAGACCGTCACATCATCCGCAACGCCGCCTGAATTGACAATAACATCGTGAACTTCACCACCTGTTGCAGCCTGCGCGCTGTTATCCGCCGCACCAGAAACATTTACACCAGAAACATACCCTTTACTGCCAACAACAAGCGTACCTTCCTTGTCCCCAGTAATCTTAATATCCGTCGCAAAAGCACCATCTGAAACTTGCAGACTTCCGCCTGCTGTCATTGTGACGTCTGTGAGGGTGGCAGACTGAACCGCACCGATAGATGCACCGGAATTTACCGTAACAGAAGAACCTGACCCTCCCATAAAAAGAACATTGGCACCCGTATCTGCTGTTAAAGCGGATACAGCACCACCGTCAGTTTCATATGTAGCGCCGTTCTGGACAGTTACGTCCTGCACATTACCTGCATAGCTTGCGGCATGCCCCTTACTTTCTATAGTAAGGTTTGTAATTGTTGCTGTATTTTCTAGATTTCCACCACTTTGAACCGTTACGCTGTTCAGGCTTCCCCCCGCATTCTCCAAGAGGCCACCTTCTTCCACAACAGCACTTTGCATTGTGGACAGATTCTGCACTTCCCCCTGATCCGTCACACTGGATATGTTGCCAAGATTTGTAACTGAACCCGCACTTTGAACGGTCAGACCTACAATAGTATCCATTACTGTAAGTGATTGACCGCTCGTCACAACAACGTTGGAAGAAGTATTATTATCTTCAGACACAAATATACCCTCTCTAGACACTTCATATCTAAATGAATGTTATTCATACATTAACTAAAATGATACAGCACATTTTTTAGATTATTACCAACATCATTTCGACATCTCTGATCGTTTGTTCTGCCGAAACTGGACATATACATTTAAATTGATGCGATCTATTCGTGCGCACGATCACGCCATCATCCCTGAAAGCACTCATACGAAGCTCTTTTGACTGCTCGTTGTCCGCTCACTGGCCCTCCTTTTGCCACGCGAGCTCTACGCTATCTCACTGGAAAGCAAAGCGGGGTTCCATCGGTGCTTACGGATCACACGGTGGACGCCCACCTTATACTTTTGTCTGAAATAGGTCAGTGCCTTGTTCAGATCCGGACGGAACGCCTTAAAATCCACAGTCCGAGAAAACGCTTCAAGTTGGTCACCAATCTCGCCCAGCCGAGCAAGCCGCTCTATCAACATCAAAGAAACCAGGCTGCCTCATGAGCCACCCCTCCAGTCATGACACAAGAGAAGGAATCATAGAGAGAGACCCAAAACCAGAGGCTTTTTCGAACTATCCAACTGATACATGATAGTTTCCTTCACTGACATTCAACTCCTCAGCATCCTTACAGAATCATAAGGAACCTTACACACCACCAGTTCTCAGTGAAAATCACCAAATAGGTTTTCTAATTTATATAGGCTGTAGCAAACAATGACTGGTATTATGACAGCGCATGAATGGCTGCACTAATTTTAGCGATGACCTGCTGTGACGTAATCAGGCGTGTACACTCAAACTGACGTGGTGTATTGGCATGACGAGGGCACCAGAGAAAATCATGATGATCAAAGCGTTCTCGCTCATCATTCCAACAGGAATTACATGTATGCCAATTGATATTACGGTAAGGAGTATAAAACTCATTGATAGGATGAGTAAAGCCGGAGATCATGACCACAGGCGTACCCGCAGCCCACGCTAGCCACGCAAGACCTGAACTGAGGCCGATGAAGAACTCAGCATGTCGTAACCAACGTGCACGTTCTGTTAAGGGGCGATTGCCTGTTTGATCCTCTGCCCCATAAGGAATATGATTCCAGACAATAGCTGTGCCATGTACAGGTCTTTGATCAATACAGATAACCCGGTAGCCCTGCTTTTTAAGATAGGCAACAATCTCCATCCATCCAGTGGGATTGTTCCAGTATTTACACTGAGTGCTGGCCTGCACAGCAATACAGACATATTTTTCGGCTATCAGGCGTGTTTCATCAGACAAAGCAAGTTTGGGTGCTTCTTCCGCAGGATCAACACCTAGAATATACGCGGCAGTGCGATGAAGACCCACCAACCGAAAATCGGTTGGTTGAAAAACATTTTCTTTATCATCAAAAAATAACCCCATGCAGTACATTGCATAACTGTCTGCCAGTATGTCTTGTTCCTAAGCTATTTCTGGGGACATAAGTGTTAATTCTGGATATGCATCTTTCAGCACAGGAATAATCAAAGCAGAGAGAATGCAGGTTACATTTGCCTGATGGATATGCGCAAAGCGTGCTGCGTAGGGAAACCATGCAAGCGTATCGCCCAAAGTACCGACAGGAAATTGAATGACAACTTTTTTGTTTTTCAAATTCAATTCATGCTGGAAAACAATGCGGGCTTCTTTTTGAGGTAAAATATCTTCAACAATAATACCAAAGCGAACGTAAAAGCGTTTGGCAGAGTGTACGGTAGCGTCCGTATTTTCATTCTGGAACAGAATATTCCCTGTATCCAGATCACGTCATGTAATCCGCCATTTTCCTTCTGTACGTGCAGGCAGAACAATACGGGCACCCTGATTGAAATCAAACAAAATTCCATCAGGCCCATGTAAAATTGGGAAAGCAGAAGGGTTGATGTAAGGAGATTTGACCGAAGCCGAATGGTTTGATGAAGCTTCGGTAATACCATCTGCAGAAGACGTAGAAATTGTGGTTTCTGAATTTGAAAAAACTTCGGTCATGAAACAATCAGTCCAAATATTTAAGAAAAATTATGGAGCCTGAAATTTACGCCCTTCATGGTAACCATAGAAAACATAATGGAGTAAAGGCCCTAATGGAAAAGATGCAATATCTGGATTCAAGCGCAAATAAGTTTCTGTATCAAAATCAGGGTTAGGATTTCTTTTTTCGTGTGCACCAAAATCCATGAAATGAACAAGAGGATCAATCCCAGATTCTGCAACATCGGGATTTACTAAAAGATACCATTCACCATCAAAATAGATGGGAAATGTCTTTTCCTGGGAAGGAACTATTTTTTTCATCCGGACTGTTGGGGTGCGAGGATTACGTGATTCCAGATTTGCTGTTTTACGAAGCATAGCTGTTCCATCAAGATCATAAAAAATCTCTCCCTTAATACTAACGATAAGGGAGAGATTTTTAATTTTTAAGCAGATTTTGTTTTTATACGTGTCGTTTTCTGATCATTCACAACATAAGGGCCTGCGGCACGGATGATCATGGAGAGTATCCCCATTTTCCCATGTGACAGATGATCCCCTAATGGCAGTTCGGCATTGCCATTTGTCCATGCGCAATCTGCCCAATCGGTCTCATGCCAACCTTCTGGCTTCTCGGCCTGAAGGTGAGAGGTGATGTTGAATTGCTGTTTAGCACACATCAGATGCACCTCGGAGACTGCGACCCCCATATGGCGTCGATCATCCACAAACGGACCAATCACATCAGATGGGCGGCTGGCGCGTGAGACAATACGCACAGACTGCGTATCAGGCGGCAGCATGAAACTATACTGATGCGCCGTCTTGCGCATCGAACGCACAGTAGCTCCTGTATCCGTTACGAGATGCAGATCTGAATCATCCGTGAATTCCATCGTTTCTACCGGCATCTGTGCGCCAACCACACTGTTTTCACGCCATTCCAGTGCTCGAAATAGTGGCTCCACAAAGGAACGATCAACACAGAGTGGCGCACCGGCATCATGTTCCCATGTCCGAGGCTTTCCACCCAGCATGATAACGGAACCTTCCTGACGGAAAGAAGAGCGGTTCCCGGTATCCAGATAGCTTTCGGTCAGCATGCCATCTGCCCGGATAACAGAATGCTGCTCTGTTTCTACATGGTAATAATCGTAGGAGGTAATGGATTTGTCATAGAAAATGGACACGCCATTCACCAGCATACGTACGGGCACAAACCGATCTTTAAAAAACAAGCAGTGCTCGGCAGTAATCAGCATGTCCTTGTAAGGCACACCATCGGCAATGGCGTCTTTCAGGACACGAACAGGATATCCCGCCTCATCATCAGAACGTTCAGGACGGACGGTTGTATGTGCCTTGCCTGCCCAGATAATAGAACGTGTTTCTGTTTTGCCATCCACATAGACTGTGATGTTATCTCCAAAACGGATGTTTTCTACAGGCACATCACCTTGTGGGGTCTGGATCATGCTACCCGCAAGAAAACAGGTTTCTATGGCAAGCGTGCCATCACTATTTTCAACGAGATCAAATTGTTGACCATCCACAATATCTGAAGTTTTGGGGTCAAGTGTAACACTCGCTGTTCCACCACTTCCTGTCACGGTCAGGGTATATGTGGCAGCATCGTAGCTATATTTGGCAGAGGAATCATATGTCAGAGTAGAAAAATCAATAAGCCCACCACTTTGCAGGCCGACATTTGTAGCTGAACCGCCATTGCCAACAGTTAATGTTCCACCGCTACTAATGATACACTGGTCAATGGTTCCGTTAAGGTAACCACCTGAACTCGTGGCGGAATCATACGAATATCCTCTTTCTACCGAAACGTTGCCGCCACTTTCAATGGTAGCTGAAGCGATGCTACCACCTGTGTTGTCTACAGTGCCGCCATTGGAGACGGTAATGTTGGAAACCTGAGACTTGGCATCAATATCAACCTCTGTTGTGTTATTGACCTGAACACCTGTAACAGTAGCGCCAGATTCAACCTTCATACTGGCACTTGTGGTCAACGTCACATTGGAAAGTGTGCCTCCTCGTAAGTCAATGCCCGCACTATTGGAGGCCGAGACAGTGTCAACTGCGCCGCCTGACTCTACGATAAGGTCAGCACTTCTACTGCCATCCAATGAAATATGAGAAGCACTCCCACCATCCAGCGCAAAGATATTACCACCCGAGGTAACTGTGGCGCCATTGAGTGTTCCGCCACTTTGCACAACGATAGATCCGATACCACCCCCATTCTGGGTCAGAGTGGCATTTGTCAAAGAGCCTTCCACAACAACATGGTCAGCTGTGTTGTAAGATGCACCATTGACTGTTTGACCAGCGGAAATTGTTTGGGTCGCCGCAGGAAGCGGATAATTAGACATCGTAACCGTAGCTTTCTTTGCCGCTTTCATGAAGAGCGTAAAATCGTGAAAAGAAATCCGGCTTCATGAAATATTGAGAAGAGACAAATATCCGATGTGAAAACACATCGGATATTTGTAAAAAACTCCCTCCATCAAAAAATGGAGGGAAGTATTCGGATTAGGCAGAACGTCTGTTTTCCAAAACAGCTTTCGTGTTCTGTTCCAGATAGGGGCCAGCAGCTCGGATATTCAGAGAAAGAATACCCATTCCGCTCTGTGTCAGTTCATCCAAGGGCAAAACAGCATCACCATTTGTCCATGCGCAATCCGTCCAGTCTGTTGCGTGCCAACCAACTGGTTTTTCAGACTGAAGATGCGCAGTAATGTGTGTTTGCTGCTTGGCTGTCACAAAATATACGTCAGCTACAGCAACGCCCATCATGCGGCGATCATCCACAAATGGCCCGATCACATCCGCTGGTCGGCTGGCGCGAGAGACAATACGCACACAGGCCATGTTAGCCGGCAGCATAAAGCTGTAACGCTCACCATCATGGCGAATGGGGCGAATGATGGCCCCGCTTTCCGTGACGAGATGTAGATCTGGGTCGTTTGTCAGGTTTGACTTTGCAAGAGGAACTGAAGTCGTCTGTGTCAGACGACTAGTCCGTGCTTCCAGCTTTTGAAAAAGCGGTTCAACAAAGGACCGTTCCACTCCTAAAGGTGCACCGGCGTTCTTTTCCCAGCTTTGAACCGCACCACGTAAGGTGACAACGGTACCTGTCTGACGGAAAGAAGAACGGTTGCCT